>NZ_JBSWSP010000006.1:0-64746 GCF_054095825.1 Candidatus Nitrosopumilus sp. bin_68KS | reverse complement strand
ACTGAAAGAATAACTAACATGGCAATTGTCAGTTGTTTTGATTTTTTCATACTGTCTATAACAAATATGTGAAGATAAGGTTTGATGAAATTTCATTTTTACCAAAAAATAACTCTAACAAATTTACTGCCATTCATACTTGCCTATTTTTTTAGACTGTTATGAAAAATTACTCATGATAATATTTTCAAATTCAATCTTGTATCATAAACGCAAGTCAAATAATTGTCAATACTATGTTTGTTTTATAAATAAATTAAAAGAAATTGAAATGAATTATTTTATTTGAATTTTATTTATTGTATCATTTTTTCTTTTTATCCAAAGTATTCACTTCCAACAGTACATCTAGTTCATTGATAAAACCTTCATGTATTTTGAATTTAATTTGATTATTCGCAATCAGTTGAATTAATACGATTCCTAAATCAACTGGTTTACTATAATTTGGATGATGTCAATTTGTATATTGCTTATCTTCAGATGCGAAAACCCCCACAATATGACTTTGGAAAAAGTTAAAGCATTAGATGATGAAGAATACGAAGACAGCTACGATAATGACGATGATTATGATTTCGAATAGAAATTAATCATCTAATTTTTTTATTTTATGTTTAGATATTATGAAAATATGTTTTGAATGATTATTAATATGGACATCATCTAAATAAAATAGAACAGAAATGAGAAAAATTGAAGTTATTTGTTATGAACAACAAAGTCAAAGTATAGAATTTACGTTCAAGAAATACAAAATCCCCTTTCATTCGGAATTAACAATGTCAGAAAATGAAAAACTGATTAGATATACAGGCATATGTCCTGATTCCTTAGCAAATGGATTATCTAATGAATTAAACAAAATCATAGATACTAGAACAAAAGATCTGTATGTTACAAGCTTTGCCATTGAGGCAACATTGTCAGACTATCTTTCAAATTATACTAAAGAACTAGAATCAAAACAAGTTAAAGTAAAAAAGAAAAAACTAATCGAAGAATATGACTCTATAATTGATCCTAATGTAAAATTTAACAAAAATCTGCTTTTCATGATAGTGATAGCTGCAGGAGTTGCAGTAGTTGGGCTATATGCAAACAATGCCTCTCTGGTTATCGGTGCAATGCTAATATCGCCTTTACTTGGACCGATTTCTGCTTTTTCATTTAACACTGCAGTTGGAAAAACAGATAAGATGATCAAGAGTCTAATTTCAGGCTCAATACTGTTGACATCTGTAATAGGTACTGGTGCTCTTTTAACAACAATCGCACTCCAATTTTCAGATTTACCGCTAACAAATGAGATTTTATCTCGAACTGAACTATCTCCTGTATTTTTAGCAGCTGCCATTGCTCTTGGTTTTGCAGGGGGTATTGCAATGTCTACCAACATTCCTGGAATTTTAGTAGGTGTTGCAATAGCTGCTGCTTTAGTTCCACCTGCAGCAGTTGCTGGAATTGGAATTGCATTATGGGATTTTGATATTTTTTCAAATGCTTTGACTCTTACAGGAGCTAATATCATAGGATTAGTTCTAGGAATGATGATAGTCTTTTTCATTGGTGGGGTTACACCAAGAAAGTTTTACGAAAAAGAAAAAGCTCAAAATCATATTATTGTCACAATTACTATTTTTATCGGATTGAGCATTCTTTTGGGCTTTTTGTTACTCAAATTTTGATCTAGAAAAAATATAGTCCGATTTTCTTAGATGGTTCAAAACATTGGGATTAACTATTTTTGTGTCTATTTCTATCCTTCAAAATGGTATCTGAATCCCTATGGAATTGAATTATTGATTCACACTAACGTATATTTCTATTTCTATCTTCTTTGATAATTTTAGAAATTTTATTGTATGATTTTTCAGATACTGATATCTTGTCAAATAAGGAAATAAATCTTAAATCTTCTCCTTTTTTCTCCATATGGTTATTTAGAAAATTTATTTTTTCTTTATTAATTCTTTTTTCTGATTCTGCTAATTTCAAATTTATATTAATAATTTTTCCTTCGATTTCAAAAATCATTTTTTCAATAGCATACTGTTGCTGAAAATTTTCTATTTTATCCAATTTTTCACGTAATCGTATACGTTGAATTTCTAATCTATCACGACTAATCATAATAGAGCCTTCAAGATTGAGATAGTTTGTGTTTACTATAATTTTATCGTACCAATAATCAATATCTCCATTAATGGTATTGCGATTAATATTCATCATGTCTGAAATCTTTCTTGCAGAATATCCGTAATCAAAATGTAATCTGTAAACTTCGTTTTGTCGTTTTATCTTTTCATCTTTTGAATATGGTCCGCCTTTCTTCTTTTTTGAATGAATATGTTTTCCCGATTCAATAAATTCTTGACTAATCCCAAAATCAGAATCTTTTGAAACGTTTTGCATCATTATTCTAGTATTAATTTATTTCTCTTCAAAGATCTCTTTAGTTCAATATTGACCCAAGCTTAGCACAAAATCCATCATAAATTTTCAAAAAATGGCATAGTTTTGAGCCTGATACTGTATAGTTGATTTAGTTTAATGTGTGCCGGGGGCGAGTTTCGAACTCGCGACCTCCAGATTATGAGTATTGCCTTAGTTGGAGAACCGTTAGAGATTACCAAGCGAACTGGCACTCTAACCAGGCTGAGCTACCCCGGCATACTATATGCCTAAAAATTTGGGAAATTAAATGATTCTACAACAAATGTGATTAATTGTTAGGTGTGAATTTTTACTTTATTTCATTCCATTTTACATTTTCATTTTTGACCCATAGGAATTTCTTTTGTAATGCTGATGTGTATAATTTCTCCCATTCAGCTCCTACCTCATCAGTCCATGCCTTGAATACGCGAGGATCAATATAGTTTCTCAAAGAAGTGCCAATGTTGTAATCTTTAGTTTTTTCAGACAAGTCTATTTGTAGTTCTAATTTCTGTAATCTTTCTTTTTGTTTTTTCTTTTGTTTTTTGATCTGTTCATTTAGTGTTTTAATTCTCTTTTCTTTACTTTTCTTTTGAGTATCAGTTTTTGGTTGAGATGCTAGAACCTTTTTGAGTGTCTCTTCGGTCTTCTTCCAAGCTTCTTCTTTCTTTACTTTTTTGAGTGTGTCTCTTTTCTTTTCTAATGATTGCTCAAAAGTTTTTGGAATTGTTCTTTTATGATTACACATCATAGCTGCCTCAAGATTTGCTAATTTTGCATGATATAGTTTCTCAGTTGCAGTCTTTCCTTTCATGTTATCATGTTCTACAAGATATTTTTTGACAACTGTAGTTGCCAAGTATGTTCTGAATACCTTTGCAGTTAATCCCTTTACGATACTTGAATAATATGCATTGACGTGTCTTGAAGTGATATCATCGAAGATCTCATCTTTTGGTTTTTTCTTTTCAACTAGTTTTTTTAGATTTTCTTGGAATTGTTTATCATGACCTTCTGCTACAACTGTTTCTTGCCATCTTACACTGTCTTTACCTAGAAAATCAAACTCTATGGTATTTGCAGTAATTTTGATGTGCTCTTTTCTAAGAGTTGTGGCACCTACTGTATCTGCCTCATCTGGATCTTTTTCGTCTCCTACCCTCATTGCAGTTCTGTAAATTAAATAACAAGCCGTTGCAATTCTGCTGATTTTTGGATCCTTGCTTTTCATGTCTACTACGATTTTATCTTTAATTTTGTCAATCTCTTTTGCAAGCTTTACTGCTTTTTCGTACTTTTCTTTGTCTCTGTCTTGTTTTAGTCCAGCAGTATCGGCAAGCCATACGTATTTTCTTTTTTGTGTGAGAAAATCCATCCAGCTTGCAAGCCACATAGAGTCTTTATCATGAATTATCTTTCCCCATTTACCTTCAGGTACTTTGGCTTCTTTTCCTAGATTTAGTGTAACGTCTTTTGCTGTGACTCTGGGTTTCCATCTTCCCCGAATTGGATGCTCTCCTCTTCCAATGAATATTCCAGGAGGCTCTGCCATGTAGTTTCCTACTTCAACTTCTTTGCCATCCATTATGGCAATCCCATATTTTGCTTTCAATTTCTCTCGCAACTCCTTTCTTTTTACAGCAAGTGCTTTTTTCTCCTCTTTAGTCATCATCTCTTTGAGATCTTTTTCTTTGTCAACTATTTTGTAGGCATTTGAAAAATCAATGTCTTCATATGATATTTTTTTAAATTTAGAATCTAGAGTTTTTGCAAAATCTGCTGTAAAGTTTTTCTGAAATACCTTATCCTGAGCATATGGGGTATCTTTCTTTTTTGCCCACTGGTATACCATTTCTTCTTGATTGGCATCAAGTGATACGGTCTCACCTTTGATCTTTATTGTAAATCCCTGTGCCTCATATTCAGGTGGGAATAAGATTCCATTATGTTGTAGCGTTTTCCATTTCATTTTTTTCACTTTAAAATTGCGGACTTTGATGAAAACTCTATTCTAAGTGTATATCAATTTAACGTACAAGTACTATTTCAGCCTGGAAATAGCTCTTTACTGAGATATTTCTCAAATTCTATGTCTGTTTTCATCTTTTTTGCTTCCATGAACATGGCAGCATCTGTTCCTACAATATATCGAGGTAGCATTTCGTCATCATGAATTGCTTTGATAATTACTTTGGCAACTTCTGAAGGTGGTGTCCCCATCTGTACCATCATCTTTAATCCTGAGAGAATATGTTCAGTGATCTCTTTGTATTTTGGATCTTTCTTTGAATCTGGAATCTTCATTGATTCAAAAAAGTTTGTTTTAATCACTCCTGGTTCAATTAGAGTAGTCCTTATTCCAAATTGTCCAAGTTCGTATCTGAGACATTCACCTAATCCTTCTAGTGCAAACTTTGAACTAATGTATGCAGGTGAACCTGGAAGGCCCATTCTTCCTGCAACTGAACTAATGTTTATGATGTTTCCTGATTTTTGCTTTCTCATTATTGGTGCAACTTCTTGAATTATTCTTACAATGCTAAAAAAATTGGTTTCAAACTGTTTTCTGAAATCGTCTACTGTTACATCTTCTGTACATCCAAACTGCCCGTATCCTGCATTGTTTACTAAAACATCTAATCTTTGATGATCTGACATTATTTTTTTTATTGCAGAAATAATTGATTCTTCATTGTCAACATCTAACTGAATAATTTCTATTGATAGATTTTCTTTTTTTGCAGCTTGCTCTAGTTCTGCTGATTTTTTTGTATCTCTCATACTTGCAAAAGTTTTGTAGCCGTCCTTTGCAAGTGCTAGTACAGCTTCCAATCCAATACCTGATGAACTGCCTGTAACTAGAGCTACTTTTTGCATATAATTACTAGATTTTTGATCTATTTATCCCATTTTGATTTGTTATACCAGTGGTCTATCTCCTTCAGTGGGATCGATCAATTCTGTTTTTTCTCCTTTGTTTATTCTCTCAAGAATTTCCAATGCTGAATATTTGTGAAGAAATTCATTATTGTTTCCACATCTATATGAGAAGGTACATCGTGGACATCCTGACTCGTTTTTGCACGGGCACTCCTTTACGATATGCATGCTTCTCTCAAGAGCTTTCTCAAATCTATCATACAATGCCTTACTTGCACCACTTCCTCCAATAGCCCCATCATAGATGAAAATCAAGCCTGAAGTGCCTAATGATATTCCTCCCAAGTCTTGAGAGACACCTCCTGTAATCATATTACTTCCTTCAATTACCACATGCTCTGTTGCATGGTATCCGCTGGCTTCTGCATAATCCTCATCCTCTGCTTTTTCTATAACATTAAGAGGTCTTGGTGCATGAAAGACAATTCCTTTAGTGATAAAATCATACTCTAATGGCATGTCTAGTATTACTTTTTCACCTTGAGTGATATCTTGCCCTAACTCGATATTGACATATCCGTAAACTTTCTTTTGAATATGTAATTTACAAAATGCAACTTCTACTCCATTTGCAATTCTTTTCTCAAAAACAGTTTCTATCGTTGGCCATTCTTCAGTTAATGATTTTGTATAGTATGGATAGTCTCTTGAGATTCTTTCTAGTCTTGCAATATTTTTTTTAGGATAATCGAATTCTTTTACTCTATAGCGAATACCTGCTAAAAAATAGATTGCATCTTTATGTAATTCTTCTAATGCGATTGGCAGTACTCTATCTCCAACTTTTCTATCTGATAGGAATATGTCAATGGATTTACCTATTCCTCTAATGCTGTATTCATTTAACATGGAATTTATTTTATCAAAATTGGGAACAATTCTATTGTTAAATATTTTCAGATTTTCTTTGATGATGTGTTGTTCTATGACTTCTTGATGCTCTTTTAGTTCGTGTTTTGAAATTGGTCTATCGCATGCCATTGCCAACACTTGAAATTCTTCTACAAATGGATTTTTTGGATCAATGTATGTTTTTTCAATGTCTTCAAAATAATCATCAGGGTGATTTTTGTAATATTGTGATATTGGGTCATTTCCCAATGCCAAAAATGCATATCCTCTCTGTCCTTTTCTAGCAGCTCTTCCTATTCTCTGGATTAGTCTATTGACAGGAATGGTAGATGAAATTACACAATCTACATTTCCAACATCTATACCTAATTCAAGCGTGGGAGTACACGAAATTGCTTGTAATTTGTCTTCTTTGAATTGCTTTTCTACTGAAGTTCTATAGTTTGCCATTAATCCGGCTCGATGAACTTTGATGTTGACTTTTTGTTTTTTTGCTTGAATTGCTAATAGTTCAGAATTAAGATGTGAGTTGTTGAATACCATTGTCTTGTGATTTTTTTCCGTTAATTTCTTTGTCAGTTCTACCATGAGTTTTCTTTGTGTTCTAAGTGATGGGAACAGCATAACAAAATCTGTTTGACCTTTTTTTCCAGATCCATAAATGATTTGCATCTTCTCACCAAATAATTTCTCACAAAATTTCTTTGCATCATCTAATGTTGCAGATGCTGCAACAAATTGTAATTTGTTACTGCAAATTCTTTTGAGTCTTTTTATGATATAGTGTACATTAGAACCAAAAATTCCTGAATACACGTGTGCCTCATCTACAATTAAAATTTTAGTAGATGATAGTAGAGAGGAAAATTTTGTTTGATGCCACATGTGGTAGTGTAATACATCAAAATTTGTAACTAAAATCTGAGGGGGATTGTCAATTATGTCTCGTCTGTCTGGAACTTTTGTATCTCCATCAAAAACTTTAACATTGACTCCAATCTTTTCTGCAAATTTTTGGATTTTTGGGAATTGATCTCTTGCTAACGCTTTTGTTGGATAAACAAAAATTGCAAAAACATTTCCTTCGTTTGCTTCTTTTTTTATTCTTTGAATCACTGGAATCAAGAATGCTTCTGTTTTTCCTGATGCAGTTGGTGCTTCAATTACAACGTTTTCACCAAATGTGATTTCCTGAATTGCTTCTTCTTGAAATTTGTAAAATTGTTCAATTTTTAATTCTTTGAGGTGCTCAGAAATTGATTCATCTAGACCCATCTCTTCAATTTTTGAGCCCATTTTAGGCTCAGGATTCTTCAATACCTTGTATTCTGAGATATAGTCTTTCTTTGAAAATAGGATTTCTTCAGTAATTTTGTCTGGTTTGTTATTTCCTATCATTTCTTTGATTTCGTTTTCTGCTCTGATGATTCCTTCATCCTTTAGCTCTTCTGATAGTCCAACACTTGTGACTAGACCCTTATCAAAGCGTGAGAGAAATTCCAGAAATACCTCGTCTATGTTTTTTGAAAATTCTAGCAGATCTTCTATGCCACATTTTTCACAAGAAACATGCATTTTTTTGTTAAATGTTTTTTGTATCTCTATCTTTGATTTGCATTTTGGACATGAGAATTTCAAGATCTACTTGCTAGTTCTTGATTGGTGATTTATTGTTTAATCATTATGGTAGACCCATGACATTATTAAGCTAGGAAATAGTCTTGAATTTAAAAATGAAAAAAATTGAAATCAACAAAATTTACAATCTGAACTGTATTGAAGGAATGAACTTAATTCCTAAGAATAAGATTGATCTTGTTATCACAGATCCTCCATTTGCAATAAATTTTAAGGCAAAAAAAGCAAATTATAACAGAACTTCATCACGTGTATTATCTGGTTACAATGAAATCAAGGCTAAAGATTACTATGATTTTACATTTGCATGGATGAGTGAAGTTTTTCGAATTCTAAAAGACTCTGGAAGCATGTATGTTTTTTCTGGATGGAATAATCTTAAAGACATTCTCCGGGCATTAGATGATGTTGGATTTACAACCATAAATCACATAATTTGGAAATATCAATTTGGAGTAGTTACAAAAAGAAAATTTGTCACTTCCCACTACCACTGTCTCTATGTCTGCAAAGATGACAAGAAACGAAAATTTTTTCCCTTTACTAGATTTGGTAAGGATGAAAAAACCAAAGATGGTCGAAGTCTTCACTATAGAGATAAAGAAGATGTTTGGGATATCAAAAGAGAGTACTGGACTGGAGATGAAAAAACACCGACTAAACTTCCATCTGAATTAATCCAAAAACTATTGGAATATTCTAGTGAAAAAAAAGATGTTGTATTTGATCCATTCCTTGGATCAGGACAAGTAGCAGTGGTAAGTAAATCCCTTAATCGACGTTATCTTGGTTTTGAAATAGTCCCTGATTACTACAAATTTGCCAAAAAGCGACTTGATAAAAACATGTACCGAATTAAAGATTCAAAATAATTATTTCTTTTCAGTTTCATCGATTCTTTTTTGACCTATTTTTTCTGCAATACTTTTTCGAATCTCTTCATCTGTTTTTCCTTCTATTTTGACTCCTGCAGATCTTCCAATCATTTCCAACTTTTCTCTTTCTGTTTCTACAGGTCCTGAAATTTTTGGTGACTCTTCAGTAACCTCTTTCATCTGATCTTGGATTTCATTTTTTGCTTTGTTGTATTCATTGACTGCTTTACCTAATTTTCTTGCTGTTCCGGGAAGCTTACCTGTCCCCAAAATCAATACAATAGCTACAAAAATTATGATTATCCATTCACTTCCGCCTACATTTAGTGAATACTCTAGCATATTCTGATATGTAAAAATTTGAAATTAAACGTAATGTTGCAGATTTATGCCTAAAATTAGATCTTATTGAATTTCATAGATGAGAATCGATTCCTGATTTTAAATAAATTCAAACTTGTCACAAATTATGAAAAAAGTCGAAGCAATAATTCAACCGGGAGCAAAAGATGCAGTAATTTCTGCTATCAAAAAAGTTGGTGTTGGTGGAGTTACTGTACATCAAGTTCAAGGTCAAGGCGCGCAAGATCCTCCTTTAGTCGGACAATACTTCAGTAGAGACCTGATTATTTGTATCGTAGATGATCCTAAACTAAATGATGTAATAGACGCAATTGCAAATGTTGCATGTACTGGAACGAAAGGTGATGGTAAAGTCTTTGTTACAGATGTAATTGATGCACTTGATATCTGCACCAAAAAACGTGGAACAATGGATATCTAATTCAAAACTCTTTGTGGTTCTAGTTTCTTTCTAGATATTATTGCAAATACTGCAACTGCTATTCCTATTACACAAAATAAGGCATACGGTGTTTCATTTCCAAATGATTGTGATATTGGACCTCCAAGTGTTGGTCCTATCGCCCACCCCATACCGAAAATTGTTTCATAAGCCCCAATTATTTTTCCTGATATTGCTTTTCTTGTCTTACTCAAAATTATCTCCAATGTAAGCGGGAAGAAAATACTAAATCCAAATCCCATCAAAACTAATGCAATTCCAAAAGTAATGATTGATTCAGCATAAATTGATATTGCCAATCCGATTGACACTGCAATCGTTCCTGCAATCAGAGTCTGACTCGTATTTCTTGCAAACTTTCCTGCTAGTGCTAGAGACACAACTCTAGATATTCCAAAAACAAAATACAGCAATAAAATGTCTGATGCAGTCATTCCTCTGTCATTTAGAAATGCAGGAAAAATTGTGAGAATTATCCCAAAAGAGGATGTACAAAAAATCAATAATACTATGACTTCGGGAAATTTTCTCATTTGTTTAATTGATGAAAAAGAAAATCCCTCATGGTGATTTCTAACACTCTTTCTTGAGGCTAAAAGTGAAGTAATTATTCCTGCTGCTAGAATGAATGCTGCAATTTGGAATAGAATTCTATAAGATATGTCTAGACTTTCTAAGAATACTGTTCCAAGTAATGGACCTACCATAAACCCCATCACAAAAAACATTGTAAACCACGAAATATTTCTGACTCTATTTTTCTCAGAACTTTCATTAGATATTATTGACTCACATGGAGGCCAAAAAAATGCGTGAGCAATTCCTGTCATTACTCGAAATCCCATAATCTCTGGAACCGATTGTGCAATAGATAGAAGATAAATTGATGCAGAATTCAATGCAGCACCTACTGCAAGTAAATACCCGTTGTTGATTCTGTCTAGGAGAATTCCTACAAACAATGGGATGAACATGTAGGGAATGAAATTTGTTAATCCGATTAAACCAAGCTCTGAATATGTTGCGCCAATGACGTTCTTTGCAAATACTGGTAAGATTGGACCATGAAGTCCATATGAAATTCCAATTATTAGGCCTGTAATGTTAACTAGAATCAGTACTCTGTTCATTTGTATGCGGCAACCATTATTGCCCCACCCATAAGATCTTTCTCAAATTCAACTCTAGAAAATTTTTCTAGAATTAATCCTTCAAGTTTTTTATTTGCAGGCCATCTCTTGAATGTTCCATAAAGTGTTCCAAACTTTAATCCCAATCTCCCACCTGCAATAAATGCTAGAATTGGTAAAATGCATCGAAGATAAAATGAAACCCCTGCTCTGATGAATACATTATCTGGTTTTCCTAAATCTACAATTACAAATCTGCCATCTTTTTTTAAAACTCTATGAATTTCTGAAATTGCAATTCTCAAATTGATTGCATCCCTTAAAGAATATCCGCATAACACAGCATCAAATTCTTCATCTCTAAACGGAATATGCTCAAATACTCCATTTGCCATATCTGGAGATTTATCAAAATGATTACTTGTATTTTTTAGCATCGGGACAAGTGGGTCATAAAGTGTAATTGAAATTTTACCGTCAGTTAATCTCATGGCCGTTTTTGACATGTTACCAAAACCAGAACCTGCATCAAGAATCTTGTTTCCTGGAAGAACTCTTCCTGAAATTCCACGATTTCTATGTTCAACGTCTTTTCCCAATGAGATGATGGAATTTACTTTGTCATAAACTGGAATGATTTCACGAAGTACTTCCATTACTTCACCCCAATAACTTCCTAATCCCATAATTTATCGTCTCAGTAAATTAGGTTGAATATTTTTCAAATCTAAAACTTCTATTTGGTATCAAATTTTGATGCGTTTTTAGAATAGTTTTCTACGTCTGATTCAGAAATTTTCTCAAAAACTTTTGATTCTGCTGTTATCTTCGCCATTTTTACATTGCTTGCACCATCTTTTTGTTCTGCCTTTAGATTAATTGCTGCAATAGCTAATGCTGCTGCATCTTCTAAATTCATGTCGTCCTTGTAGAATTTTTCCAAAAATTCATTGACATCATCTGCACCTGCACCAATTGCAACTGCTGAATATTGTAAATAAGTTCCACTTGGATCTGTAACATAGATTGATTCCCCTTTCTGATCAATTCCTGCAATAATCATAGAGACACCGTTTGGACGTACTCCACCATATTGTGTAAATTGATGTGCTTGATCAGCTAAATGCTTTGCAACTGTTGCAACCTCTACTGATTCATCATAAGTCATTCTATTCCCCTGTGAAAAGAATCTTGCACTGTCTACTTGAACACGTGCATCTGGAATGTATCCTGCTGCTGCAACTCCTATATGATAATCGACTTGAAAGATTTTCTGTGTAATATTTTTAGTTTGTAATGGACGTGGTTTTTCTTCTACTGCTAAAATGACACCTTCTTTACTGAGAATACCTATTGCTAAAGTTCCTCTTTTTACGGTCTCAATTGCATATTCCACTTGGTATATTCTTCCATCTGGAGAATACATGGTTGGTGTCATATCATAACCACGTGATGCCATCATGTTATCACGAGTCCATTCTCAGTCAATTTAAGGGTAATTGTCTTGCCTGAATATGGAAAAGATCTGGAAATAGTGTTTTAAGCAAATTTTTACTATTTTTATTTAATGATGAATCAGCTTCTAGAATTCAAAGAAATCATTAGATCTCGACAAGTATTACCGCAAAGAAAGCCTGACAAACAGACCCGAAAATTACTACTTTACTTGTTTACAAGTACGCGAGGAGGTTTTAGTAGATTACGAATAATAATTCACTTGCTTGCAAAACCATACAATACTCATCAATTAGCACAAACACTTGACCTTGATTACAAGGCTATTCAACATCATTTGAAAGTACTTGAAAAAAATAACATGATTTCAAAAGTTGGTGAGAAATACGGGGCGATTTACCATCTCTCAAACTTTCTTGAATTAAATATTCATACTTTGGAAGAAGCTATAGACAAGCTAGATAGAAAAATGAATCAGAAAAAAATATACATGTAATTTTGAAGTTAGCGATCTGAAATTGTAAATGAAACTTAATATAATATGCTAAATTTTAAAAATTATCTTGGTCAAACATGATCCATTTGCAAATGCAACTCAGCAAGTTAATGATGCATGTGATCTTTTAGGGATTAAAGATAAGGGGTTGCGTGAATATCTTGCAATTCCTAACAAAGTTTTGAGAGTAAAAATTCCTGTACTAATGGATAATGGAAAAATTAGAATTTTCATGGGTTTTAGAAGTCAACATAATAATGATAGAGGTCCATACAAAGGCGGCATTCGTTACTTTAACCCAGAAGGAGGAGTTGAATATATGGAACGTGAAGTAATGGCTCTTTCATCTTGGATGACTTGGAAATGTGCAATTGTTGATGTTCCATTAGGTGGAGGAAAAGGCGGTGTATTTGTAAATCCAAAAACTGAAAAAATTAGTGAAGCAGAACTTGAAAGATTGACACGTGGTTTTGCATTTAAAATTAATGAGATTATTGGACCTGGAAAAGATATTCCAGCTCCTGATGTTTACACAACTGGAAAAGAAATGACACAAATCATGGATACATTTAACAAATTAAACGGTAACATATCTACACCTGGTGTTATTACTGGAAAACCAATTTCAATGGGAGGTTCTCTAGCAAGAAATGTTGCAACTGGTTTGGGTGCAGCATACTGTGTAAGAGAGGCTGCAAAAGCAATTAAACTAAATCTAAAAGGTGCCAAAGTTGTTTTACAAGGATTTGGAAATGCGTCAACATTTGCAGGTGAGTATCTTGAAAAAATGGGTGCCAAAATTATTGGTTGTAGTGATTCTAAAGGCTCTATCTCAATTCCAAGTGGTGCAAAAGTTAGCAAAATTTTAGAGTATAAACAAAAACATGGTTCTGTAGTTGGATTCCCAGGAAGCAAAAAAATCTCAACTGAGGAATTACTTACAACAAAATGTGATGTTTTAGTTCCAGGTGCACTTGAAAATCAAATCAATGCAAAGATTGCAAAGAATCTAAATTGTAAAATTATTGCAGAAGCTGCCAATGGTCCAACATTACCTGAAGCAGATCCAATTATCTTCCAAAAGAAAATTTTAGTTATTCCTGATATTTTAGCAAACTCTGGCGGTGTATGTATCTCATATCTTGAATGGGTTCAAAATAACATGGGCTACTATTGGAGCTTTGATGAGGTTGCAAACAAGATGGAGAAAAATATCACTAAAGGTTTCAAGGATGCATATGAAATGTCAAAGAAACACAAAGTTGACATGAGAAGGGCTACTATGGCTTTGGCAGTAGAAAGAGTTGTAGAAGCATTTAACCAAAAAGGTATTTGGCCTTAATCTTATACTAGAAAAGATTCGTAACAAACTAATTGCTCAATGAACATAATTTTTCCTTTTGTAATTGCTTTTAGTTTTCTTTTATAAGAAAGATCAATGTTAGTACGTCTTTGTAATAATTGAATTGTTTTTCCAGTAAGATGTCTTCCTTTTTTATCTCTGTCAAAAAGGATTATGATGTTTTCATATTTTGCTGCATTATCTGTAAAGTCTACCATTCCCCTGAACTTGTGAAATTCTAATATCTTCCCGAAGAAACCAACCTTTCTTAATGCTCTAGAATCTCTTTTCCCTTCAACAATCACTACACAATCTTTTTTAGAGTTTAGATGAAAAATAAAATTCTTTAATTCTATAATTTCTTGTTCAGAAACTAGCACATTGTCTGATGTCATTTTAACATATTAAGCACTTTTGGAAATAGAAAATAATGTCCGATGTTCTACTTGTACAAAATACAAGAATTGAAGGCTCAGGTTATCTGGGTGAATTATTACAAAAAGATGGATTTGAAATTACATCTGTAAATGCCAAACATGAAAAACTCCCAGACAAAGATTTTCAGCTAGTCGTAATTTTAGGTGCACCTGAAAGTGCAAATGATGATTTACCATACCTCCAAGAAGAACAACAACTTGTCAAAAAATCTGTTGAACATAATGTACCTGTACTTGGAATTTGTTTGGGTTCACAGTTAATTGCAAAATCATTTGGTGCCAAAGTCTATCGTGGACCCAGAAAAGAAATTGGATTTTACAGTGATTTGAAAATTAGCAATAATACTTCTCTTTTCAAAGGATTCACAAATCCGTTTACTGTGTTTCATTGGCATGGTGATACTTTTGATTTACCTGATGGTGCTGTTAATTTGGTCTCATCTCAGTATTATCCTAATCAGGCATTTCAATACAAAAGTGCTATTGGATTACAATTTCATTTGGAGGTAAATGAGGAAATGGTGAATCTGTGGCTTGATAATACCGAGGAAAAACTACAAAAAATCTCATATATCGATCCACAAAAAATTCGCTCTGACATTGTTGAAAATATTTCAACTGTAAAATCAAATATGGAGAATTTTTACAACAATTTCAAAACGTCATTTGACCTTTGACCAAAGTTTAATATACAAAACTTTGTTCATTGTCAAACTTTAATTGATGATTTTGCAATGTAATGTATCTTGAGAGCAAAGACGCTTACGATTGACTATGATTGGGAAGAATACTCTGCAATAAAAAAATGGAAGATGAGCCTTACCAAAAAAAGCATCAAGGGCGAGCTCTCGCAATCTACATGGAAGAGCTCTACCTATTGGATGAAAAAGATACTGATATCCTCAGGACTCAACCCACACAATCTGGTATCAGAGGCACTTGAAAATCCTGAACATGGCGAGGATAGACTCTATGAGTGTTTTGAGTGGTGCAAAAAGCACAATCAGAATCACAACTCTGCAATCATCGGAGTGTATGGGGTTCTTCGTGGATTCTATTCGCATAACAATGTGGACACAAGAAGATGGTCAAGTCCCAAGATGCAGCCAAGGCAGGTAATGCAGACAGATGCAGGATATGCACTGTTTAGGACAAATGATACGACAAAAAAACTGGAGCTTGACATGACGCTTGTCAGATCTTTTCTAAAAAAATTAAGTTTTCGAGACGAGACAATTGCCGTATGTCTCTTTTCGTCTGGACTTGACATTGGTGACCTTGCAAAGATTGATCTGAGTTTTGTAGCAGGACAGCAGAAAAGTCAGAGACTTTTTCTTTCCGGATACAGGGAGAAAAACGGAGAGTGGATAAAGACATTTTTTAGCAGGGAGGCAACATCCATGCTGCGCAAGTATGTCTTAGAAGAACGCCTTGATGCAGCCGATTCAGAACCGATATTTGTCACATCAAAAAAGGAGAGAAAGAGGCAGTTCAAAAAAGAGCATGGCAGGAGATTTGCATCTGATGGAATTGACACGCTTCCAAGGGGAAGAAGGATTGACACTCGAGTCGTTGCAACCAACTTTAGAAAAGCGCAAGAACTGCTTGGGATACAACTGCAAAACGGAATACAGGCACCATTGCGTCCAAAGAGATTCAGACACGGATTCAGACAGGCATGTCAGCACGCAGGACTGCAAGACGACATGGCACGAGTGTTCATGGGACAGAAGGGAATGTCTTCAAAGACATACCAGTCAAAGTCAAGAGAGGAACTTGAGACCTTCTATGAGATGGTAGAGCCCTACGTTACGGTTTATTCTGATCTCAAGGCATCTGACATTGAAAAAGAGTTTGAGAAAAGAGAGAAGCAGCAAACCAAACTGCACGAGCAAAAGATTGCAGAGATGGAAGAAATGATGCATGAGATGCAAAAGGAGATGGTATTGCAAAGATCATCTATAGCATTGCACAACGCAATGAGGGGAATTCCTACCGTAGTTGACCTAAAACAATTGGAGTCTCAAAGTAATAGAAAACCAGAAGCACTTTCATGGAAACCTCTTTTGCATAATTTTACAGATTAAAATTTCTACTTTTCAAGTATTATTCAAAACAAGATTAATGATATTGGAAAAATCACGCGGAATTGGGCAGTTAGGAGATGATACTATTATCCATAAAGATACGAAATTAGATTCCAAAGGTAGATTGGTCTATGAGTTTGAAAAAACCAGAGTCGGAACTTTGAAACTCAACATCAAGCAACATACCATTGAAAACATTGGGGCATTTACCACTGTAAAGAAGAACTTGAAACTAAACGGTGATAGAGGTCGGCAATGGTGGGGAAAACTAACTGATGTGAGGTTAAAGGAGAGGAATATTTCAACGCCCTTTAATCTATCCATTTTTGACCATATGAAAATATGATTAAATATCAACACTGAATAGAAAAATCCCCGATGGCATTTGATGATACTTTTGTAACAAATTTGATATTGGTCGTAGTACCTACTGTGATAGGTGTTCTAGGTTCGAATTTTTTAATCAATGCTTGGCAAATTAGAAAAGAAAAATTTTCGTTGAGAAAAGATTTGATATCTTCTTTTCATGAATCTTTTTCAAAATCAAATATAGGACTCTATGAATTATACGTAAAAATATCTGAAGAATATACCACACTTCCACGAGATTCTAAGATGGATCATGCTTCTCATTTAGCTATAGTGAATTTTCCTCAAAACGAAAATGAAAAACCAGTAAAACTTTTCTTAGATGATTATAAAAAATTGATGTTTAAAAATATCGAATTACAACACAAATGTCATCACTTTGATACCCTTATTGATTTACATTTTAAATCTCCTGAAAAATTCCAAAAACCACTTAATTCATTATTCGATTCATTTGAATTTACAATTAATGAATTAAAGCGTATGGTTTATTCAGATAATTTAGAAGATATACAAACATCATCATTAGAACTTAGAAATCATTTTGAAAAAAACTATGCTTTGCTTTCTTCTGTGACTGACTTGCTACTTTCTGAAAAATTGAAAAACCCTCAAGAAAGCGTCTTTAATTTTTCATTTTTCAAAAAATAATTCCAACAAATCATACCATCGTCTTTCTTTAGTTGACCGCAGGTTTTTGAGCATAAAGAGGGGGGATTGCCTTTTTACTGATTGTCGATAAATTCGTTAACGCCTAGTGACAGGGATTTGAACCAAAACAGTAAAACCCCTTAAAAGAATTATTTGAAATTATTTTACAGCAAATAATTACATGCCTCATAGGGATTTAACAAATCAGTTCAGCACTCCGATAAAATTAATTTATAAATTTCTGAAATAATTTATAAGTTAATTTATAAATTATTTTCAGGATCGTTTTTGTTGACAACATATTTTTGCAAAAATTTCTGACCCTAGTTATATACAAAAAACAAAAACTTGTGTTTTTGATGTGGGGTTTGCATCCTTACTATACCCTTACACAAATTTTTTTGAAAAAATTTTTCAGCTATATAACTGAGGTTGAAAATAGTGAGGTAGGGTTCACCTTACTAAGGGTTCATGATATTAGCCTCGAATTTTATCTTGCAAAACCTCACTATCCTTACCCTTACCTCACTATCCTTACCTATCCTTGTTCACCTCGGTTTTTTCTAGGCACGAATCAAAAAGTAAGGATTTACACCTTACAGTAGGGTTTTGTCCACCTTACCAAGGTTTTTAGTGATTTTGAAACGCTAGGCGTGAAACAATTTATAAATTAATTTATAAATTATCTGAGAAATTTATAAACAATTCAAGAAATTTATAAATTATTTTTCAAAAAGTTTGGTTAGTATTTGTTGACTTTGAAAATTTGATGCGGGTGTTAAACTGGTTATGCAAATCCCTTTGATGGAATTATGTTCTCATAAAATCATTAATGTCTTGAATTGCCCTTTGTTTGTAAATCACTACAAACAATCAGTATTGTATGTCTTAGATTTTATAATTATCATGACTAAACCCACAGTAATCGTAATTGATGACTATCGTGATATTGCAGAGGTGATGAAAGAACTTCTTGAATTTAACTCAATTAGCGTATTGGCTACAGGACACAATGGGCAAGACGCAGTAGACCTGTACAAAGAACATGCTCCTGATGTGGTGGTGATGGATTATCTAATGCCCGAATTTAATGGAGCATATGGGCTTGAAAACATTATCAAGATAAACCCTGATGCAAAAGTCATTATGGTCACCGGAAGTATTGATGAAAAATTACATGATGAATTGACAAAATTGGGAGCAACTGCAATATTGCCAAAACCGTGCAAAATTGGTGTCTTGGCAGAAACTATCAACGATTTATCCATGGATAGCTTTTCCATGTTGACCAATTAGATACTCAAAATACAGGCCATTTGGTTTTAATGAAATTGGTATGGTTTAATACTGTAAATCCACTAATCATTATTGTTGAAAAAAATCTGTAAAGAGTGTGGCCAAGTGTTTGAAAATAGATCAAGTTATTTTTGTTCATTAGAATGTGCTGGAAAAAATCTGGAAGAAATAAGTTATACATCAAAGCAGGTTAATAGAAAGTAATGCCAAAACGTGTAACAATCGTATTATCCGATGACATGATAAAAAAATTAAGGGATGTCCAAGCAAAAAGGATTAAAACTGAGGCTAAGGCTGTGAGTTTTTCCAGAGTGATCAGTGAAATGTTGGCCAAAAATATGAAATAATTTTTACTATCTACATCCTTCACAGAACAGTGGCTTGTCAAAAGGAACCAAGCCCATCTTCATCAGATATTCCACAGATGATGCCAATTCATAACGTTGATTACAGTTAGCACATGGAATTTTCATTAATAATCATAACATCATAAAATAACATAAGGAATAGTCTGTTCTTGTTGGACAGACATTACTAAATATTTTCAATCAGTAAAAGAAAACAATTCGTATTCTCTATACTGAAAGAATGTTCTTTTCTTGGTATATGGTATTGATGATCTTTACAATTTTGTTTAGCTCAAACGGTTTGTGAAGTACTCTTAGTGCTCCCATTTCTAGCAATTTCTTTTTGTTTTTCTTATCTTGCAATGCTGTTACTATGATGACTTTGGCATTATTGTTTATTGCCAACATGTTCTTTAATGCAAAATATCCGTCATAACTGGGCATGGCCAAGTCAACCAGTGCTACATCAGGACTATGTTTTTCAAATAACTGCACTGCCTCAAGGCCGTTCCTGCCTATGCCTACGACTTCGATGTTGTTTAAAAGTAAAAATTCGCAAAAAACATCCGAATTTGATTGTGTATCATCTGCAATAATGACTCTTGGATTGGAACTCATATTCCAAGTACGTGATAATACCTTATGAAATACTGTATGTAATATTGCACAGACATCATGTAACTGTTTTTCATGATGTCATGAATGTATGATTTTATATGTAATTTCAATGTGTATTTTTTAAATAATATCTATGAACTTTGTCTTATGAAGTGAATGTGGTTCCAAAAATGGGAATTAATGGTATCATATAATTATGTTATACAATAAAGTATGAATATAACATGTTATTATATATAATGATAAATTGGAGAGTTTTGCACAGTGGTTAGCTGTATTGTAATAGATGACGATCAAAACATTGTGGATTTGTTCTGTGAGTTGTTAGATATTATGCATGTAGATGTTCTTGCCAAGGGATATGATGGACAGGATGCAGTCAATTTGTATGAGAAACACAAACCTGACCTAGTCTTTACAGACTTGCAGATGCCTGCATATGACGGACTGTATGCAGTTGAGAGTATCAAAGACAAAAACCCAGATGCAAAGATAATCATGGTTACAGGAGATGCTAATGCTGAAGAATCCATAATTATTGACTCTCTAAACGTACCTGTGATCCGCAAGCCATTTGATATACACACAATAAAGCAAACAATAACTGATGTCTTTCTTGATGAATCTGGCAAGCAGTTTCCATTTGAGATTCAATACAAGTTCAAAGATGATGATTCTGTTTACTCATGTGTGGTGACTTTTGAGCAATACAAGAATTTGAAAATATTACCGATTATCCAAGAGTGCAAAATCCTAGGAAATAGCAAGAGCGACTTTAAGTCATATACAGAAAAAATGCAAAAAGCCCTTGATTTGGCATGTAAAAATGATCTAACACACATTCGCATGTTGTCGGAGATTGTAGGATGATTCCCAACAGCGGAGTGTTAATATGAAAGTATCATCTTATGAAGGTATGTCTGGAGCAGACTCTTTTCTTGCAGAATCATTGGAGAGAATAATTTTGGATAATTTGGGCAAAAACACCTTTCGTAAGATACAGGACAGGTTGTTTGAAAAATTTGGTATATCCATGACTGCTGCAATGCGAGAGTTTGACAAGATAGACTGTGTATTGCGAGAATTCTTTGGAGCAGGCGCAGAAGGACTGGAAAAAAAGTTTCTCAAAGAGATCTGCAGCATCAAATCAAACAAAGACAAGTCTGATAAGCGATTTACAATATATGATTCGGCGATAAACCAATCCATTGTAAAGGCATTCTGTGACGATGAAATGTCAAAAATTCTTAATGCGTCAATTGGAGAACCATGGACAATTGCTGAAATTATAGAGAAACTAAACCTTCCTCGAACCTCAGGATACAGAAAAATCAACTTCTTAATAGATCAGGGTCTGCTAGTTAAGACAGGAATTGGGTTTACAGATAATAGAAGAGCAGTGGACAAATACAAGTCTCTGTTTGATAATGTCAACATTGATTTTAACAACAAGGTTACAGTCAATGTTCAGTTTACCTCCGAGGTTGTTAGGAACAGCTCTATTCTAAAGACTGTTTATGGGGAATAAAACACTAAGAGTCTGTTGGATTTGAAAAATACTGTGATATTGGATGTCTCGAAAATACATTCGATAAAAAATGATATTTTTTCACAACTCCATCGCATAATGTTGGCATTGATCGTTGTATTTGTTTTTACTAATACATGTTAATGCAGAATGACACAATACATGTTGAATCAAGAATGGTACTCCTGCACATGACTGGATTCAATGAAATGAATGCCAATGTGCAAAAGTTTTCTGAAGATCCGCAAAGGATTCAGATGATAGCAAATGATATTTCATTGCAATGTGGTAATACACAAAACAATATTCTGTATGTGGGGAGCAAAAAGGCATCTGACCTGTACAAAATCCATCTGAGAAAGCAAATCAATTCATCAAGACTGGAGATTATCTGCTCGGACAAGCTTGAGCGCAAACCACACACTGCATTTGTGGACAGGAAAATGAACACAAGCAAACAAAACCATTCCAAAATTATAGACTATTTTGGAGTGCTAAACTAATACAGAAAATACCGCTAAAGAAACTCAAGATTTATCAAAATTATATTAGATTACACATGAGTCTAGATGGTAAGATTCATGCTAAAGCCTTGCCATGTATTTGACCGCATTCTAGTCTCTAGTCCAAACCCATTCCCTAAGTTGTTTTGGGGTTGCAAAAAGTATCTCGTTTTTGGTTTTAGGAATCAATAATTTTTTTTCGGTATACATTACGTTTGTTCCTTTAGGCGGTGCTCCACTCCCGTCATTCATCAACTCAAGATGTTTTTGAACATCATCTCTTGAAAAAAACACATTAGCGTAATTGCCAGATACGTATATTGATTTGACTATGTCCAATTCAGTATTCACGGATCCACTATGGTTTTTGTTTTATTTAAAATGCATGTGTGTACCTATCTCGAATGGATAGAATTCTGAGTAATGTTGAGAAAACAGATGGTGTAATTTTTGTTGGATTTACATATGTCTTATTAAAAATAGTGCCCTCAAACTAAAACTTCTTTGAGATTCAAAAAAGTCTTTCAAATTGGACAACTAGCCTAAACTCGTTTGAATTTTCATCCGCATATAGAATGTGATTTATACCAAACGGTGCAGTGCCATCACCGTATTTTTCCTCAAATTTTGAATCAAGATAATTTTGATATGCTATTTGATCTTTAACTTGAATTGCTTCAGGTACAGGATCAACTGAAAGAAACTGCTTCTTGATCAAATATTCTCCGATGATTGGAATGACATCAAAGTCTTCTTTTTTGATTTCTACAAACAAACTGGTAGTATCTTTAGGATCCATGACAAATACGTACAAGAATAGGTCATTTGCAGGATGTTGGCGAAAATTATAGTCAATATGGTATACATTGTCATTAAATTGTAACGAGTAGTATGATGAGCTAACAATACCTGTTTGTTCTTCAGATGTATTCATAATGAATTTCTTAAATGATCTCCTTTCTTCTTCAGAAATATTCGAGTATCCCTTGTTTGGAAATGAATCGTACTTGCCAATATCCCCTATGGCAGACAATAGACTTGGAAATTGTTTTAGTTCATCCTCATTTACCAAAAGTGTTTTGGCAAATTTTGAGTTTCGTGACTTTTCTTTAAAGGACATTGATGTATAATCAAAGTCATTTTCTAAAGATGCAAAGATTACATGTTTGAATGGAGGTCGTGGAAAAATAGAGCCTGAAGCATTTTCATCTGTATTGTCTGAAACTAAGAAATTAAAAATTAATCCAGTTGAAATGATTGCAATTGTCAAAATACCAATAATAATCAAAAATTTGGTTTTCATTTTATAATTTCTCCCAGCACCGATTTATCAAATTCATCAGGGGTTTTCACCCAATGTGTTTTTCCAAACATCCCTTTAAACTCGCATAATTTTTCCCCTCTTGTGTTGAGCTTGCCCGAAAAGATACAACTCTCAACACAATCTGATTCGTTACTCATTCCCTGTGATGATGAACCGCTAAAGTGCCCCTCTTCATTATAACTTCCAGATTTTGTGATACATGCGCCTTGCTCCAATTGAGGAATCAAATACCCACTCGGAAATAAAATAGTCAATGTCACAATTAACAATATTGTAAACATGATCAATCTTTTGTATTTGCCTAGCTGTGGAACAAGCGATGGCTTTACAACAATAAATGCAAAATAGAAAAACAAAATCACAATTCCAATTCTAATACCATTGTAGAAAAAATATGACGTAATTGGATCCGGTAACTCTCTAAATTGTAATAGTGAAAAAATTAAAGTTAAAGGTATAATGCTTACATACGATACCGCAATGCCAATTATGATGTAGATTATTCTTTTACGTATGTTTTTTTTGTAATCAATCATTTTTTCTCCACATAATCATTCCTGCAATGGTTGCAAAAATTCCTATTACCCCACTAAACAAAAATGTTTGACGAGAAATGAACAGAACATAATCTATCTCATCAAGAGAACGCATCATTGGAGGTTCGGTAGGAGGAAATAGAATAAATGATACATAAAAAACTGTCAAGAAACCCTCAAGCATTAAAGCAATTCCTACAAATATTAAAAATTTAGAATGTGCTGTCTTGTTTCTAGCTATCAATCCAGTCATTATCAAAGCTGGAATCGTTACTAGAAAGAAAGCAAATCCGCTGTTGTTACTTACTACATTGCCAAAGCTTTTTTGCTCCATTTCAGTCGCAGTACCTGTCCATTCGCCAATACCATCATCAGTATTCCATATGGTTGTCTGAGCGGCTAAAATCATCGTGATTAAAACAAAATAGCTAACAGTAATGGTTATTGTAGCAATTATCAGAGGGCGGTTTTGTGTGGAATTTGCTATCTTTTTTTGAAGCATGAAAGATGCAAATCCAGACACAGCCCCAACAATAATTCCGGCCATTGGTCCTAGAACTTGAAGAAATGGAATTACTAATGAAGATCCTACAATTACGCTCAGCAAGACTCCTGTTATTTTGATGGTTTTAGATGCCCATGAAAACAAAAGCCAAGATACTAGAGAAAAAATAATTGCAAGGGACATAACAACTACCGAACTGACTGTGATTCCATCTGCTAGGACTTGATTATTCCTATCCAAGTTCAATCCTCCAACCCAAGGAATCAAAACAAGAAATACTGTGACAACTATCAAAAGTTTGGTCTTCATTCTCTATCTGCATTCCATTCTCTAGACCATCTTATCACCAAGTAAATCGAAAATGCTGAAAAACCGATGGATGATACAATTCCAATTAACGGATAAGGAACATAATCAAATTTTCCAACCTGAGGCTCTATGGGAGTCATGTATGGTGGCAGTGTTGGTTCAGGATCTTTAATTGCAGTTTCAAGTGGATCTATGAAATTCATTTCATAAAATCCAATTCCAAACAATAAACTACTGATAATCATTGATGGAACAAGCACATACAGGAGATATTTTCTAAGTTTCTGTATTCTGTAAAACGCCCATATGTTTAGTGGTGATATTAATGAAAATAATATTTGCCACTTTACACTTACTTTGTTCTCTGAAGGCATATCTGCTGATTCTTTGTTAGACATTCATAAAGTATTCTGATTTGAAATCAGTAACGCTGAAAGTTCAAACTAACTACTCTAGGCCGAAAATTTCTAAAATTCTGTGTTTTGATTTTTGCTTTTTGTCTACTGTCTTTTGTCTTTCATGCTGTAATGCCTTTGTAAAAATTACAAAACCAGTTCCAATCACCATAATTCCTACAGTAAACTGCAATAATGAATTTCCAAATAACTCTCTGTAAAATATGGGCATGTTTGCATTTGTTATTAAAACACCCATTAACATTAATACAGTTCCCACCAGTGCCTTTTTCTTTGACAGAGTTTCCATGTTGTATGATGACTTGTTTTGATTTTTAATTCTTTTTAGTCTTACAACAGTGTCATTTTACAGATTTGAATCGATGGCTAGAACACTTTATGAGTTTCCATTACACTACTACGTATGTCCAAAATATGGAATAAAATTCGGCAATTAAGAAAATCAAAACTAGACTATTAATTATAATCTATTCCATAATTGTTGAGAGATACCAAGTTAGCAATCCTAATCCAAACAAACCTCCAATTAAAATCCCGCCAAATTTTATAATGTCATTTAGTTGATCAGATGGAATATGAATTGGCCAAAAAGTCATTGTAGACATGGATACTCAAACACTAAAAAATGATTTGATGTCAAAGTAGAATCCTTTATTAGAGAACTTTTGAAAAAATTGCTGTTATAATTTTGAAACTTGAAACTTATGCCAAAATTGGAATTCTTTCAGGCATGGTTCTTGCCTCCTTAGTTGCAGTTGGTTTCACATTGATGATACTTCACCATGAATTTGATATCAGATTTGACAGAACAAATTATTTGTTTTCTGAAGAAGATCAACAAAAGGTATTGAATAGTTTTTACAATTTACCTGAATATAAAAAATTCAAGGAACTGTATCCTGATAGTTTAGATAAAATCAAACTAGATAATTATAGAATTATGCTAACTGTTATGCAATACGAACCAACTACTGAAAATGCATTACTTTTGGAGATCAGACAAGACAATAATGATGGTTCTCCGAATCTTCAGGCCCATTGTGATGCAATAAAGAGAAAAGCAGGTGAAAGAATGAATGCCGAAGAGGTTATGATAATTGAATTCATTAAAAGTACTGAGTGCCTTTCTCCTGCTGAATAGCTTCATCACTTATTCGCTTCAGAAAGCTTTTGCATTGTGTTTTGAGGAGCCAGGAAATCTTTTGATTTACTGTAGAGGTCAAGGTGGAATTAGGACTGATGGGTATTATCCTGACTGGTATAATCAGCCATTAGAGGCAATATACTTGCTGGCATTCATTGGATTGTTTATTGTAATGCTGTCTGTTTTGTTGTATGTTTTAAAATATAATGAATCTAAAAAAAATCTCAAGGAATCTAAAGATGAAAACTATTGACAATTATTGAATAATCGGATCAATCTCAATTGTGGAAACTCTTATAGTATTACTATTTTGAATCGCTTTTAGTGATATCAAAACAAATCACATTGCTTGCAATGATTCTCAGTGTCGGCATATTCGGGATTGCTTTTTCTGAAGAACTAATTCCTTCACATAGGGACTATGTTCCATATACTGAAAATTATAATGTTCCCTTTGATTATGAGGGAAGGATTGACTATGACTTGTTAATTAAAAAAATAATGCCTGAAATATTTCAAGATAAATTACAAAAGATAGGTGTAGATATTGCACAAAGAGATATTGTACTTAATCGCGGTCCACAAATTTCAATGTATCAGGAATCAAGTTACAATTGTGGATATGTAATTGACTATTCAGACAACCAAGTGTATTGGCTAGAGGCTGGAATTAACAGTACTGCTATTCAGTATGCAAAAATCTCTACCGATACTCCAAAACCAAATGTTTCCCCCGGAATAGAAATTGAAGAATACAATCTAGGGTGGTGTTTTGGTCCACTAAAAGAACAAGTAGCGTTAATCTTTCTTGAAGACAAATCATACTTGACTGAAAAAGAAGAATCGATTGTTGCAGCTGCAATAAAACATGAGTTAAGGGGAAATCCCAATCTTTTCAGTCAGGATTTTACAGTTGGCAAATTTAATTTTGACTATGGAGTTAATACGTTGTCTTTTTGTGGTGAATTTCAAAAGATAAAATCTGGGTTGAAATATTTTGGTGGAACATTAAAAAATAATGTCTTAGGGGATTTTCATTTAGATGATAGTCTTCCCCCACTTTGTGCAATGAGAGATGATGCAAAAATACATTCAATTAAAACTAATCAAAAATCAGATGTACCTGAAAATCTGCAAGCATGGAAAAATATGCGAATGGAAACAGTCTTTCTAAAAGATAGTTCAGTTGAGAGACTCTTGGAGAGAAATTACATGTATCCTGAAAGTATGCATTACAACATGTTTGAATATTCCACATCATTTGAAATATCTACTATAACCTTTGTGCCAGAAGAAAGTACCACACATTGGAATTTTGATGCACCAACAAAAACGGAGACTTTTGCAAAAATTAGAGTTCCACAAAACGGTGGAAATTATTATATGAGTTATGGTCCCAATGATTGGAATGCAGGAGACATCACTGATGTTTCAATTCTGGTTGATGGTGTGGAAGTAGGGTACAAAACTCAACCATACATTCGAGCACCAGAAGCACCATATCCACAACTACACACTGATTATATTTTCAAAATACCCAAAGACTCGCTAAATATGAGCATAGTTTTGTTTATTGAAAATTATGTTCCAGAAGAAGTTGACGATGATGAATATCAGCAATATACGCCTAACAACTAGAATGAAACAAGTATTTTTTACTGATAATTATTTCCGTATTTGTTATACTCATTTTTGATTCTGCTTTTAATCTCAGAGTAAAAGAATCGAATTACTTATGAATATCATAATTTTAGCTTGAGTAATTGAAAATATTCTATACTAAACATTTTGATGATCCAACCTGTGAAAAATTTACCGAATTTCATGTAGATACTCACAGAACATGTTCGTGGATTCCACAAAGTGCGGGAGAATACAGAACTACATTTTTTGTCTGGGAAAGCATCGATAATCCAACTGCACTTTCCCCGCCAGTTGAGTTGGAATATGTGGTAGTATCTGAACCCACTTACACTTTGACTGAAATTGATTGTATAAAAGGCCAGTTACTTCACAACAATGAATGCATCTTTGTAATAGAACTTGGCGAAGAACTTCCTGAATGGGCAACAAACTATTTTCTATTAGAATCTGATGTGATAACACAGTACTGTGAGATTGAAACTGGTTCTGGAAGTACTGCTAGTGTTACTATGAAGAGTTGTAGTGATGTCTTGACATATTCTATAATTAATAATGAGATAGAGTTTGTTTTAGAGAGATAGAAAAATAAAATCTGGACTTTTGATGATTAGAAAATGAAACTAGAATATGGAATAATTGTAACTGTTGGAGTTTTGGCTTTTACATCTTTGGTATTAATTTCCATTCAGCCAAGTTCTATCCCGTATTGGGAGGCACTGCATGATGTCGAACAATACCATGACATTGGATGTGATGAAGAATGCAAATTCAAACAAGAAGAGGAGGGGCGTATCTGTACTGAAACCACAAAAAATGAATATGTTTGTAGGCCACCTAGAGAAATTTTTTATCCTGACAGAGAAATACAGGTGCGCACTGCATTTCCACCAGAATATGGTGAATTTCTATATTTTCCAAACGGTATTACGACCGATGATGGACGACTCTTTGATATTGACAAAGTAGATTTAATCGATCCTGATACTAAGCAAATTAGAATAAAATTTGCAAATCATAACATAAACCCGCCAGAACCTCAGTTTGAATACTTTGCAAATCTTGTCCCGGGACAAACATTTGTATCTCACTGTACTGGAACTGAAAGAAAAATGGGACATGTTGTAGAATATCTTGATGCAATTGAAATGGGTGGAAAAACATACCTTGAATTCTGGGGGAGTCATGTAAGGATGCCTGATACATTACTTCCCTGTAAGATGCCTGATATGGTAGAGCATTCAATTCCATATGATTTGAGTCTTGGAACTAGTTTTAAGATGGATTAGAAAATGAATCCTAATCTCAAAAATACAGTTTATGCAATTTCATCCATTGTGATCATTCTTCCTGCAATTTTGCTTATCAGTGATTACATTTACTTTCAAGAACCCTTGTCAAGAGTTGCCCTATACCCTGATGATCCTAAATGTGATAAAGAATGTGTCAAAAAAATGAATGATTCCTACAAATGTGTAGAGATAAAACAAGATGAATTTGTTTGCAGACGAGAAAGAGGAGATGCAATTGGAAATCGGGAAGTTAAATCTAGTTCAGCAGGACCAATCTCTTATGGAGAACTTGTATCTTTTCCAGAAGGTAAATCTGATGTTAAATGGTTTAGTATTGAAAATCTAAAGATAATTGATAAAAATTCAAATACAATACAAGTTGATTTTAATGAATCAAATGATGTGGATGCTACTTCAAATATCATTCACACTGCAACATTATCTCCAAATGATACTTTTCTTTCATGTTTGAATCCATGGAAATCAACACATCTTGTACGATACATAGGTCTATACGAATATGAAAATAAAACATATGCTGAATTTTGGGGTCTTCATCCATACACTCCTCCAGAATTATTCCCATGTGATATGCCTAAGATAATAGATTCTTCTTTGAAAATAAAATATGATATATTCTTACCTGAGTATGAAGAATTTGGATTTGATTAGAAAATGAAAATTAGACTTTTTGTTTTTTGTATTGTTGCAGTATTGATCTCTGCTGCAACTTTGTTTTTTGTGACAAATGATCTTAGTGGTTACTCATACATTCCAATTGATTGCAAAATTAAAGATATGCTTGGATATTTCTCAGATTCTCCTGAATCTTTGGTGGGATGTTTTAGGGCAAGCCACCCTGCACAATTCCAATAATTTGCAAATGTTGGTTTCTGATTGGATTGTTGAAATAAATAATCTCACAAAATCTAACTATTTAATTTAAAATGAATTCATACAAACAATAGAGTCTTATTCTTAATAGTAGGAATACTCTAAAAATCATTGATCGCAATATGGAATAACGTGTAAAAATTATCATTTAATCTATAATTATTGAAAAATTTGAACCTAAACTTTGTCAATAACTTTACATTAATATACTCATATCATATTATAATATGAATAGTTTGATCAAATTGACTATACAATGTTTTAGAAATCCAAAAAACTCAAAAACACAGTGAAAACTAAAATCATTATAGGGTTGTTAGTTGTAATGCAAATTTCAACAATACTGATAACAACTCAGTTTTTGACTCCCATCAACCAATCATATGATACAATTACATTTGAACAGCAAAGAATCACACAAACACCGATAAAAGATTTCTCACAAATTGAAAAATTTGTTTTTGAACCTGATTACAAAGAATCATTTGTGATTTCAGATACTAATTTTATACTGATTAATTTAATGTCTAGTTTCGCAATGATATTTGGCATGATGACAGTATTGAAAAATGAAAATAAAAAAAAGACTCAAATTGAAAAACTAGCAATTATTGGAGATTTATCCTCAAGAATTGCACATGATATGAGAAATCCTCTATCCGTAATTCAAATTACTTTGGAAAATTTCAGAATACGATATGCATTAAATGAAGAGCAAGAAAAGCAATTTGAAAAAATCAGCCGTTCAATTTTTAGAATTACTCATCAAATAGATGACATTTGGGATTTTTTAAAATCACCAACTGTGGAAAAGAAACATCATTCTTTGACGTCCATGTTGCAGGATAGTATTGAGAGAACAAATTTTCCTGCAAGAATTAAGATTCAATTGCCTCTAAATGACTGTGAAATATTATGCGATAATGAAAAAACAATCATAGTGTTTGTAAATATTTTTACCAATGCAATTCAGGCAATTGAAAATGATGGAACCATACGGGTTTCCTTTGTTTCAAACAAAAACTGGACAATCGTAAAAATTGAAGATGATGGAGTTGGAATTAAACCCAAAATTCTAGATAAAATTTTTGAACCATTAATTACCACAAAACAGAATGGGACGGGTTTGGGGTTGTCTTGTTGTAAAAGCATAATGGAAAGTCAAGGGGGCTTAATCAAGGCGTCAAATAGACTAAAAAGAGGGTGTGTATTTTTTATGCATTTTTCTAAATAACTGCAAAATTACAATTACTATCTGATGATGCTGCTCATAGGTTTACCAGTAATGAAGGTGAGGAGAACTTTTGGACAACTGGGATAATTCATCCCAACAAAGAATCAACTGTAATCTTTAATCAGACAGGTATTTTTGAATATCATGGTGAACCCATCCTTGAATGATTGGCAAAGTAATTGTGTTGGAGGAATAGTTATGAAAACTAGACATTTGATGCTGGAACACAATTTTATGTATAAATAAAATATCTCATCTATAGAGCCTTTCTCAGATATTCATTAATAACAAAAGAAAAACTAATGTGTTTTTTTGAATCCTTTATCATATTCCCTTGTTGTTTTTTTAGTTTTTTTATTATCTCATCATCCAATGAAATGCTTCTTTTTTTACCCATGATCTTCAAGATTTTTTATTTTTGGAAAGTACTCTTATGAACTCCTTAATCTCTTCTTGATATTCAAATTCTTTTAACCTCTCAATGATTGTTTTGATGATTTTTTCTTGAATTCTTTTGGGCATTTCATTTAAAATCTGAATAAAGTATTCTGGATGATTATAACATTCTGAAGTATCGCAATCAAATTTATGCCTCAAGTCATCTATGGTCTTATCAAAAATTTCTTTTCCTCCCCCGTCAATCAAACTTTGCTCGATTGTAAATGAAATTAAGGCTTGCTTCATTTGGTTTTTTGTGATGGCATCAATTTGCACTTTTTTACCCATTTGGAGCCACACTCACAATATGTACACCACTAAATTTGGTGTTACACAGAAATTTAAGGTTATTGAATTAAAAAGATTTTTTTAAATTATTTAATTGATTAAGAACTGTTTTGCCCAATTTAGTAACAGAATAACTTGTTCTGGGTGGCTTTCCATCAATGACTGCCCTATCAAGCAATTTGAGATTTGTCAAGCCATTCAAAATGATGGTTACTGATGCCTGACTAGTTACAACTTTCTTCCTCATCAAGTATTTTTGAAGTTCATTATAGTGAAGTTGTTTTTTATCATTAATGTACCATAAAGTATCTAAAAATCCTTTTTTAGACAACATTCGTAATAAGATCACAAAGTCACCATTATCCATTGAATATTCCCTCAATTCCTTGGTTAAATTGATTTTTATTTAAACTATGGATATTTCTTGGTTTTTTACCTATTTTTGACACTAGAATATGCATTATTTATCTAATAGTGTTACACTATTAATGGTGGTGTATGTGCATTTGAACAAACAATTAACGGATAAAGAGGTTCTTAATTACAAAATTGATCAATTAACAAACCAAATAAGCATTACCGCCCAAAAGTATGAAAAACTAAACTTTGCATTACGGCGAAAAAACCATCATTTTTTCATTCTAGTGTTTTTGATTATTACAATAATGTTGTTTTTCATTTTTCCTTCTATTTTGCATTCAAATAATGTCTTTTTAGAAGGTGGTCATTTCATAACACAGTCCCTAAGGGGGGATTCCGTAATTACGTGGTTGGCTTGGAATTTGCCTGAACCTGAGAGCATTTTACATGTCCACATATCTAATCATGCACAAGTCTCAAAAAGAAATTTAGCAATGATTGAAGAATCAATAATGTCTGAAAAAATTATTGTGATAAATGATTTAGAGACACATAAAGGATCGTCGATGAATTCATCAAAATTCTATACTGGATGGCAAGGTATACTAAATGATGTGGATAGAACTGGATTCCAATACAATCTGCCCAATACACTACATACTCATGAATCAATGGATAATGATGGGGACATACTAATTCTCTTGATAAATGAAAAAAATTCAGAGGGGTATTCTGGGTATACACGTTCTATAATTGATGATGAACAAAATCAGATACTAAAATCACGTATTACAATTTATGATGCAGGTCAATTGGATGGGCATAGATTGGCAGACATTACACGTCATGAAATGGGACATGCATTGGGATTACAACATTCATCAGATCCTGATGATATTATGTATTATAAAATTAATACAAATAATCAATATATTTCTGAATGTGACTTGGGCGCTTTAGAATCATTATATCGAGGAGATCTGAATTCTCAACATATCTGTAAAAAATAGTTACACTAATAATAATATTATACGCCATTAACAAAAGTGTTATAAACATATTATGATATTGTATTATTGATGAAAAATAATACGATATGTGCTCCTTATTATGTTATTATAAAAAAAAATTATGAAATTAGGCACAAAAATAATTATGCTCGTTGTAAACTTACACCTCTTTTTAAATCAAAATCTGTTTTAAATAATGAGTTTGTCTGACATGAAATATGATCAAGAGGGGTGTTTTTGACAGTAGTAAAGAAAGCTCTTGTAAGCTATGCATTAGAACAAGCACTTTTAGATGTAGGTGGCAAATCCATGATAGAATTAGTCTCTAAAAAATTAAATTCAAAATATAACTGTGAATTAAATAATTGTTATGTCACTCCCCAATACATTAATGATGTTTTAAAGGAAGCATGTGGGAAAAAACACCGAAAAATTATTAATGCTGTTGAAGAAAATTTGGAAGAATTTATTGAGACTAGAGACATTGATAAATTTTTACTCAAAATAAAATAATTCTAAACATTGTTGAGAGTTGATTCATGGGATTGACAATAATCATATGTCCATAACTAGTGTGATCATTAAAAATAATTTATGTTGTCCGAACAAATACTCCAAAAATCATACTTGCTACCAAACACCAACGGTTCTGTAATGCTTTACAATGTTGATAATTGCTGAATCTGAAAGTTTGTCTAATGACCACAGTTTGAATAGTTGCTTTATTGATGGTGCCAAATCCAATAATGGCACATCTTTTTCTTTGATAATATCGATTTTTATTATATTTTTGTTTAGCATGTAATTCATTGCATTTTTGAATTCATAATCGGTAATCAAACCATCAATCCAATATGTAACTAGAGATGTTTGAAACCATTTTGGGAACACACTTGATTCAGAAACTGCGCCTTCTGGGAGGAGTTTTCCTGCGTATCCTGTACTGGATGATCCTGAACTAGAGGATGAAGAACGACTGCCTCCTCCACCTCCCGAATTTGATGTTCCTGATGAAATTGTAGGGGTTGTCGTAGTCGTAGTTGTGGAGGTGGTTGATAGTCCAGTAAATTCTGTAAAGTGAAAAGTTACAATTTTTGTATCAACACCATTAGAGATAGAACATTCACCATCTACTGGGGGATCTGTGGGGTTATCATATGTTCCAAGACATGTAGAGATTAGAATCCATGATGTTTGTCCTGGAAGTTTGTATGCAGTCTGTCCTGTTGTTCCTTCAAGTATAATGGTAACTGATTTATCAAATATTAAAATAACGTCAGGACTACCAACTTGAATTGAAGTTGTAGGCGTTTGAAATCCTGATGGGATAGTACCGGACGTAGTGATTTGTTTAGGCGGTGTGATTTTCCCATTCCATGAACTAGGTGCAGACATTGTTGTTTTATCAGGAATGGATACTGTTATAGATGACAATTGTGTGTTGGTTATTTTGATTCCAGTGCCTTTAGTGGCTATAAATTTGACCTTTTGAGTTAAATTAACATCTATCCCTCCAATACTTTTAGTAGTTTGATCAACGACAATTACATTTTCCGACAAATTCAAATTGGAATTATCATTTAAAACAACTTCATCGTTAGCTATTGCAGTTTCTCCTTCTGGAAGCAAATATGCAGTAGCTACCGTATCTCCATATGCAATTGAAACCTGTATAATTAGAAATGGAATTAAGAATAAAAAAAATAGAAAAGATTTTGGCAATTATGTTCCGTCACAGGTAACAGTGAATGTCAAGGTTTGTGTTAGTGGCCCATCATATGGCATGTTGATTAGAGTTCCAACACCAGTTATTTCCAATGATATGTCAAGTGAATTATCTGGATCTGTGCCTCCAATCATTTCTTTATCTACACCAGCTGCATTGAATGCTTGTTTTGATGCATAAGCTGTGCCAGCACTAGAAGTACCGTCTGATGTAATATCAAATTTGGTTACTTCTGCTTCCATGTGTTTTATTGCATTAGAGCCGCCACCAGTTAATGTGTTACCACTTAATACTGTGCCAGCATCAGTTACAGATTCTGCTAGAGTAAAGGCGTTTCCACCAGTACCTCTAGTTTCGGCTGCAACAGTTACTACATTAGTTCCGGATGTCGAAGTTCTTACATCGGCATCATTCGCTCTAACTTTATCAGCTAATGACTGTGCACTGTCAAGATCATTTGTCGCACCACTTAGAAACTCAGTTGCAAGTGATGGAGAATCTTTTGCAGTGTATACAATTGAATTGATTGTTATTGTTTCATCTTCAACTACATTCACAACGGTAACTGTACCAGAAGCACGATCACCATCACCAATCCAATCGGTTGCAGAGACTGTAAATCTTGCAGATCCTGTAGTATCAGCTACGGCTGGAAATTGAACTGTTGCTTCAGAGACTGTTGCACCTCTGGCGAAATCACCAAAAGCAAAGGGGTTAGTTGTAGTGAAACCACATACATTATCCAAATCTGCTGAACCGTCTCCAAATGCGTTTGAGTTAACAAATGGCATTATCATTAACAAAGCTGCAAACGAAAACACAATTGTTGAATTTTTTGTGTTATATGTCATTGAAAGTTTCACCAGCATGGTTTTTAATAAGGTTTCTATTACTAGTGTAACACCACTATAAATAGTGTTATAAATATCTGGCGACTGGATCAGTTACATTAATCACAAATTTGAAATTAATGAAAATAGAAAAAGGTAAATTTATTGCAATAAGTCCTATTTTCTTTTAAGTTTGCCAACTGCATAACCTGTCACAATAGGGGCAACAACATACAATCCCAAGTTTAGTACAATAACTGAAATCCCTAAACCAAAAACTTGTATATCATTCCCTTCTTCACCCAATTTCATAATTGATAATGTTGAAATCATTGGAGTGATAAATACTCTAACTACTTCTTTGAACATGGGATTTTCTCTTTCCATGTCAGCGATTGTTGGAGAAAATGAATAATATGCTGTGTTAAATCCTGTCATAAAGGATTTACCAACACCCGTACTCATTATGGTGTTATCTCTGATTTCTCTCAAGATCTGGACTTGAGGGGCTAATTCTGTACCGAATGCAGCTGTTGCAATTAAACATCCACCTCCTTCATTTTCCTCTTTGGTGACTTGCTCTACGATTGGTTCTGGATCTGGAATTGGTTCTGGATCATAATCTATCACTGATTCTTTTTCAAAGGTTTCTTCCACTGTGTCATACACTTGCATTTCTGGAATATTATTTGCAGCATTCGCTGCTTGAATTCTAGCGAGTTTTTCTTCAATTGTTTCTATTTTTTCTTCTTCAACTTTCTCTTTTTTTTCTTCAACTGTTTTTTCTTTAACAATTCTAGCTTCTGGTATTTTTTTACTATCTTCAGTTATAGGAGAAGTATAAATTGGATTGTCGCCGATTTTGATTATTGGATTAGTCTGCATTTGTAAATTCATAACAATTCCTGCACCAACATTTTCAAGTTTTTCACCTCTTGTTAAAGCGAATAATTTTGGATGGTATTCCACATTATCTTCATGATCCTTTGGAACAACAACTAAAATTTCAAATTTTTCGGAACTTTTTGGCTCCATAGTTATGTATTCTTCAAACACGAAAAGTTCAGATCCGGGACCAGTTGCATAAAATTCCACATCGAGTTTTTTATCTTCATCATTTATCAGGGTCCATGTAAGTAATTGAGATTCCCCCCTTTGTAATTTGTAAATCATTTTATCACCACCAGCTGCTAATCCCTCAACAATCTGAATTGTCTCAGTTAATGTCACAGTAAATACAGTAAAAATTATAATAATTCCTAAAATAATTGAATGTGATTGTAGAAATTTACCTGCCAAAAGTAATCCTCACAAAATTATTAATTTCTATATTTTTGTCCATATCCTTAACAAAAACATCATACTCATAACGCATAATTATTAACTATATGATACAGATACACTATTAAATGTAGTTGAACACTTTAAAACATGGTGTTAGTGAAGATGTACGTGAATATATAAATAAAATTGTCCAAGTATACACTTGTATGATTAGTGTTACACTAAGATATTAAATAATACTATAATAATTATTCCTATATGGATGAATTTACAGTATTGCAGAATCATTCCTATAATAAAACAATAAAAGAATTGCAAGAAATTATCCAAATACAATCAAATGAACTAATTAAACAACAAAAAATGGCACACATTGGGGAATTGGCATCAAGATTATCCCATGATTTGCGAAACCCTCTTTCAGTTATTCAAGTATCTGTTGAAAATTTAATCTTACTATATGGAATCGATGATGGAAAACAAAGGCAGATTGAGAGGATAAAACATTCAATTGATCGAATTACACATCAAATAGATAATGTGCTAGATTATGTAAAAGACAGGCCTCATACATTTGGAAAAACAAAAACTTCTAAAATTATTTCAGATTCCCTTGAATCAATAACCATCCCTCGTGGTATCGTGATAACTACTCCAAAAAAGGATTATGATATTATTTGTGATCAAAGAAAAATATCTGTCGCAATTAATAATTTAATTTTGAATGCAATTCAGGCTATCGGGAGAGATGGAATTATTAACATTCGAGTTGAAGAAAATAAAAAATCTATAATTTTTGAAGTAGAAGACTCTGGCACAGGCATTTTAGAGGAGAATCTGCCTCATATTTTTGAGCCCTTATTCACCACAAAGTATACTGGAACAGGTCTTGGTTTAGTTAGCGTAAAATCTATTGTTGAATCACATGGAGGAACAATCATAGCTAAATCATCCCCTACGATTTTTAAAATCACAATACCTAAAAATCTTGATCGCAATCTAGAATAATGTATAAAAATTTCCATTTAATCCGTAATTATTAAAAAATCTGAACCTAAACTTTGTCAATAACTTTACATTAATATACTTAGATTTGATTTCATCGATCGAACGATGGCTGCAGTGAAGAAAATTTTTGAAGAAATTATTCAAACAGATCACAAAGTAATCACTGAAGAATCATCTAAATCTATTCTCAAAACTTATGGCGTAAAAGTTCCACCTTATGCACTTGCTACTTCTGCAGATGACGCAGCAAAACAAGCAAAAAAAATTGGATTTCCACTTGTAATGAAAGTTGTATCTCCACAAATTTTACACAAGACTGATGTTGGTGGAGTAAAAGTTGGAATTGATAATGTCAATGACGTGAAAAAGACGTTCAATGACATGTATGGTCGTCTTTCTAAAAAGAAAGGTGTTGAAGTTAAAGGAATTCTTTTGGAAAAGATGGTTCCAAAAGGCGTTGAACTAATTGTAGGTATTCAAAATGATCCACAATTTGGTCCAATGATTATGGCTGGATTGGGAGGAGTGATGACTGAAGTTTTCAAAGATGTTGCATTTAGAATGCTACCTATTACTACTTCTGATGCAAAATCTATGATAAACGAACTCAAGGGTTCCAAACTTCTCAAAGGTTTCAGAGGAAGTGAACCTGTTGATCTTAACATGGTGGCAAAAATGTTAGTAAACATTGGAAAATTAGGCGTGGAAAATGCCGATTACATTAACAGTATTGACTTTAACCCGGTAATTGTTTATCCAAAATCCCATTTTGTAGTTGATGCAAAAATTATTCTTAATAATAAATTAAAAAAGAACTCCATCTCAAAAGCAAAACCAAACATTGCATCAATGGAGTCTTTCTTTACTCCAAAGTCTGTCGCATTAGTTGGTGCATCTGCAACACCAGGAAAAATTGGTAATTCTGTTTTAGATGCACTTGGAAAACAAGATTACAAAGGTAAAGTATACCCAATTAATCCTAAGCAAAAATCAATTCTTGGAATCAAATGTTATCCATCATTGGATGACATTCCTGCTAAAGTTGATCTTGTTGTTGTATGTATTGATCTTTCATTATGTGGACCAATTATGAAAACCTGTGCAAAGAAAGGAATTCATAATGTTGTAATCGTTTCTGGTGGAGGTAAAGAGCTTGGTGGAGACAGAGCCGCAATGGAAGCTGAAGTAAAAGAATTATCCCTAAAACACAAAATCCGTGTTATCGGTCCAAATTGTATTGGAATGTTTAATGCTGCAAATCGTCTTGATTGTGCATTCCAAGGACAAGCAAGAATGGTACGTTCAAAATTAGGAAATGTTGCATTTTTCTCTCAAAGTGGAACTATGGGAATTAGTATGCTAGAAAGTGCAGATGTCTTTGGTTTATCAAAGATGATTAGTTTTGGAAATCGTTCTGATGTTGATGAAGCAGATATGATTTGGTATGCTGCAAATGATCCTCAAACTAAAGTAATTGGATTATACGTTGAAGGATTTGGTGATGGCAGAAAATTCATCAATACTGCAAAACGTGTAATGAAAGAAAAGAAGAAGCCTATAGTAATTTGGAAGAGTGGACGAACTGCTGCAGGTGCAAAACAAGCTGCATCACATACAGGTTCGCTTGGAGGTTCAAATGCAATGATTATGGGTGCTTTCAAACAAGCAGGAATTATTTCAGTTGATAGTTATCAAGAATTAGTTGGAGCTTTAAAGGCATTAGCATGGCAACCTCCTGCAAAGGGTAACCGTGTTGCAATGACTAGTAATGGTGCTGGTCCAATGATTGGGGGAATTGATCAATTAGAAAGATTAGGTCTCACAATAGGAAAAATGTCTCCGCCAATTCTCAAAAAAATAAAGGCACGTTTCCCACCAACTGTTCCAATTCACAATGGAAACCCAGCTGATGTTGGTGGTGGAGCAACCGCTGATGATTATCGATTTGTAATTCAACAATTCTTGGATGAAAAAAATATTGATATTGCAATGCCATGGTTTGTTTTCCAAGATGATCCCTTGGAAGAAACAATTGTTTGTTTTCTAGATGATCTGTCAAAGAAAAAGAAGAAACCAATTCTTGCAGGTGGAAATGGTGGTCCATATACTGAAAAAATGATTAAATTGATTGAAAAACATAATGTTCCAGTATATCAAGATCTTCGAACTTGGGTTGCAGCTGCATCAGCACTAGCCCAATGGGGCAAAGTTCTTGGAAAATAGAGAACATTTAATTCCCATATCTATTGCCAAATTAACATGTCACTAGTTACCACATCTACTTCTGATGGAGTTTGTACTGTCAAAATTAACAGACCTGACAAACTCAATGCTATGAACATAGATGTTGCAAAAGAACTAATCAAAACTTTTGAAGAACTAAATCATGATGATAATGTTAAAGTTATCATTTTGACTGGTGAAGGAGAAAAGGCATTTTCTGCTGGTGCAGATATTGAATACATGTCCAAAATCTCTGCAGACGAATCAGTTGATTATGCAAAAATTGGTCAGCTTGTAACTTCAACTGTTGAGTTAGTAAAACAACCAACTATTGCTGCTGTTAATGGCTTTGCTTTAGGTGGAGGTTGCGAACTTGCAATGTCTTGTGATATTAGAATAGCAGCAGATACTGCTAGACTTGGTCAACCAGAAGTAACCATTGGAGTTCCACCTGGATGGGGTGGGACTCAAAGACTAATGCGAATTGTGGGAATAGCAAAAGCAAAAGAACTTGTTTACACAGGTAAAATGATCAAAGCAGATGAAGCAAAAGAAATTGGTCTTGTTAACCATGTTGTTCCTCTTGCATCATTACAAGAAGAAGCTTTGAAAATGGCACAACAAATAGCTGGAAACTCTACTATGGGAGTTCAAATGTCTAAAGTTGCAATTAACAAAGGACGAAATGCAGATCTTGATACTGGTCTTGGTCTTGAATTACTTGCATGGAGAAATTGTTTCACTCATCCAGATAGACAAGAACGTATGACGGCATTTGTTAACAAGTCAAAGAAATAGTTATTTCCAATCTCTTTCTTATTTTATTCAATTTAAAAAATAAAATTAGAGTTTATACAACTCTACTTTACTGTAACTGAACCTATTCTCCATGGATGAAATGAACAATAGTAGTTGTAGATACCAGGTTCTTCAAAAGCGAATTCAAATTTATCACCTGTGTTTAATGGAGGACTGTTAAACCAATCAATTACGTTTCCCGATGCATCTAGACTTTGAATGTTATGTAGCACCGAGTCGTCACTTACCCATGTAACTGTGGTACCTTTAGAAATTTCTAGATTCAAAGGTAAGTAAAATCCTGCACTTGCAATCTCTGAGTTTCCATTAGGAATTGTAACCGTTGCTTGATGTGTTACTTTTTCAGTATCAATACTTTCTATTACAATGACTTTGCTCTCTATCAAAAATTTAACCATGTTTAGAAATTCTTGTTCTGAAACAACTCCTTCTCCATACCATAATGCCGTGTTTTTTACCCATTCGGGAACTGTCTGAGCACTTGCAAAATTCACTGAAAATGAAATCAGTAAAATTGAAAATACTATTGTTGGAAGAACTATTTTTTTCTGTAATTGTTCCATACTTTTGTTTTTTTTTGAGGAATTAATTATAGTTGTATACGATGTCTTGCAGTGCAATCATATTGATTAAATCATATCTTTTCTTTTTTTAGGATATGCAGGAATTATTCCAATCTAAAAAAATCATTGATGATGAAAGAAAGCAGGTTATTTTAGAAATACTTGCCGATAAATACTGTAAGCAAATTCTACATAATACATTAGAAAAACCAAAATCTGCAATGGAAATTTCAAATGAAAAAAAGATTCCAATTAGCACTGTATATAGAAGATTGCAGACACTATATGATGCAAAATTACTGACAATTTCTGGATCCATCAATCAGGACGGAAAAAAATATTTTCTATACAAAAGTAAGGTGAAATCAATTTCTTTAAAATGTGATTTGGAAGTTACAACAGTTGAATTAATTACAAATTCATTTTCTGGAGATTCTGATGCAGATCTATAGAAAATAATCAAAAACATGATTAATTCTTGAATTACTAGTGTGTTCGGGGGGAAAAGCTTATTATAATTTGAAGCGTCTTTTCTGTTTATAATGGCAACTGAGCAAACACAAAAGATGATCACAGTCAGCTCAAAAGCAGCTGAGAAGATCAAAGAATTCATGAAAGAAGAAGCAGAATCACCTGAATATCTTCGAGTATATGTCCAAGGTGGTGGTTGTTCTGGTCTATCATATGGGATGGGCTTTGAAAAGGCACCAGAAGAAGATGACATAGTCATGGAAGAAAATGGAGTAAAACTCCTAGTTGACAGTTATAGTGTTGACCATCTACAAGGTGCAAACGTAGACTATATTGAAAGTCTAATGGGATCTGGATTTAAAATCAATAATCCAAACGTTACAAAATCCTGTTCATGTGGTCACTCATTTAGTACTGAATAAACAACTATCATTATTTTTCATTTTTAGATTGACATAGCATTTGCTAAGCTCATTAATCTTTTGAAAGATTTCGTATGTTGCAACATTTATTGCGATACCCTCATATATCGAAGGTAGAAACCCAAATTATGATAATAAAGGAGATGAACTTATGTCCGGTAAATCAGGAATTGTCAAATATCACGTTAAACTTTCCTATGAAGTCGATGGACTCGTTGAAAGAGCAGATATAATCGGAGCCATCTTTGGCCAAACAGAAGGACTGTTAGGCCCAGAGATGAATCTGAATGAGCTGCAACGAGTTTCTAAAGTAGGACGTATTGAAGTTAATAGTAAATCTACTGCAAATACTACTGCAGGTGATGCTTTAATTCCAATGAGTACAGATATTGATACATGTGCATTAATTGCTGCCGGAATTGAAAGCATTGACAAAGTCGGACCTTTTGATTGCACATTCAAATTAGAAGCAATTGATGATGTACGAGCTGCAAAGAAAGATGACATTGTAAGACGTGCAAAAGAAATCAAGCAAAAATGGGCTACTAAAACAGTTAGTGAAGGAGAAACAATGCTTAATGACGTTCATCAAGGTGATGCTGGAAAACTAGCAACATACGGACCATCTAAATTAACATGTAGTTCTGGTGTTTTTGATTCTAAATGGGTAATACTGGTAGAAGGAAGAGCAGATGTAATCAATCTTCTAAGAGCTGGATATGACAATGTTTTAGCAATTGAAGGTGCCAAAATTGATGAATCTATCAAAGAACTTTGTAATAATAAAGACACTGTAGTAGCATTTCTTGATGGAGATAGATCTGGTGGATTTATTCTCAAAGAATTAAAATCCGTTGTAACTTTAGACTATGAATTACAAGCTGATACTGGCGTTGAAGTCGAAGAACTAACTCCACAAAGAATTGATGAAATTCTAAGACCAATTGCCGATGAAATTAAATCTGGAAAACCTGCCCCAGCTCTCAAAAGTGAAGATGATAAACCTCTTGCAGAAGTTGCATCAAAAGTTTTTCCAAATCTCAATGAAACGCTTGAAGCCGTTGCTTTAGACGGTGATCAAAATGAAGTTTTCAAAGTCCCAATCAGTGAAGTAGTAAGTAAACTATCATCCCAATCTGGAATAAAATATCTTCTACTTGATGGAATTATTACCCAGCGACTTTTGGAAGGCGCCAAAAATGCAGGTGTTGAATGTGTTGTTGGTCATAGAGTTGCTAAACTTTCAAACTCTGATGGCATGACACTAAAAACATTCGGTGACTTGGGCGTATCTTAGGAAACTAGATGACTGAACTAAAAATTCAGCACATCTTAACTCTCTCATATCTCTTATCAAAAGGTGCAAAACACAACTATGTTACTATAACTACTTCTTCTCTTGGAAAAAATATTAAAAAATCTCAGCAATCTGCATCAAAACATCTCTTAGAATTAGAACAGAATCAATTCATAGATAGAATAATTAGTGGCCGCAATATCTCTGTTAAAATTACTCCTAAAGGATTCAGTGAAATGGTCAAACTATCTGCTATACTTAGAAAAAGTTTGGATTCCTCTCCCTCATATGTTGAACTTAAAGGAACTTTAGTTTCTGGAATGGGTGAAGGTGCCTACTATATGGGATTAAAAGGGTACACAAAACAATTCCAGTCGAAAATTGGATATATTCCATTTCCTGGAACTCTTAATGTACGATTAGATCAAAAAATACATCAAGAATCTATTAAACAATTTGAAACTTTGAATGGTGTAAAAATTAAGAGCTTCTCAGATGGAAAACGAACCTATGGGTGGGTAAAATGCTTTCCAGCTAAATTAAATAATTTGGCTAATTGCGAATTAATCATCCTTGAGAGAACACATCATGATGATTCAATTATTGAATTAATTTCTAAATCCTGTTTGAGAAAGACTGCAAAACTTAAGGATGGCTCAAAAATTTCAATTAAAATTAAAATTGATTCTTAGATTCCGTGAATAGATTCGCCATACTCTTTTTCAATTTTGGAGCTGGAACTTTCTGGAATTGGAGATTGTAATCTTGCAACCTTTGCATCAAGCTTAATTTTTTTACATCCCTCGGTAATGAATTTCTCTTGATGCACTTGATCATAACCTAATGCAATTATCTCCGGTCTAACAAGATTAACTGTTTTGAAAATATCATCTTCTTGTCCTACTAGACATAGATCTACCATTGATAGTGAATTTACCAATTCTTGTCTTTGCTCTTGGGTGTGAATTGGATTTCTTTTTTTCATCTTAATTGCTGTATGATCTGTTGCTACAACGACTACCAGTACGTCGCCTAATGCCTTTGCTGCATTTAGTGTATGGATATGACCTGGATGTATGATGTCAAAAACCCCCCCAGCTAATACCACTCGTAATGAACTTCTACCAATTTCTGTAAGTGTACATCTATCTTCATTAACAAATTGGTTTTTTATCAATTCGTCAATCTTTGAATTTATCATTTCTTCTGATAACGTACATTTTTTCATTATAGCTTGAGATAACGGCATTCCATCAATTTGACATACGTACATCACTGATAGAATTATTTTTTCACTTTGATCCAATATTTTTTCTATTTTTGACCCTCTCTTTAATTCATCGCTAAACATTACATCTTTGGATCAAGGCCTTTGGCCAGTCTTAATGCATCTACTAAACCATCTGCATACCCAATACTCAATATTGCTACCTCATCTTGACCATCTTCGAGAAATTTTTCTGCATCTTTTATGTATAGTTCTGCATTTTCTAAAATTACCTGAAATTCTTTTTGATTTTTATAATATGGTTGAATTTCTTCTAAAGCTTCTCTTACCATTGGTACGTATTTTCCCATCATTTGTTTTGAAATTTTCTTTGTCTTTTCAGAATTATCAAATGGCTCATCAATACATTGACCTAATATTTTCAATGCATCTGATTCTGTAAAATGTAATCTCCCAGGTATTATCACGGTGTGAGGTGGTTTTCCAAAATCTTTTTTCTTTAAACTAGAAATTTTTCCTGACATGATTAACTGATCTTTGAATCCTACTCTTGATGCAACAATTGCATAACTGTCTAAACTAATTACATTTCTTTTTTGTCCTTTCTCTGTTTCTAATAGTCCATTTAGTGCATCTTTAGGATCTAAGAAAAAATCTTTGTCTTGATTATATTCTAAAAGAAGAACTGTGTGGTTTCCTTCAATAATGTTTTTGTAAATGACATAATATGGAGTTGTAAGAGATTTCATTTCACTCATTATTGTTGCAATTCTTCCAACTTTGTAAAAATGTAAACCACATTCCCCAATCATTGAAGTAAGAGATGATGATGCATGAATAGAATGTGTTTTTATTTTTTCTTCAATTGCTCTTGTTCTTAACTCAATATGGGTTGTTGCAATGTAAGGATCACCATATGACAGTAAAACAACTTTTTTTTTCTTTGCATTTTTTAGAATCTCATTTCCATCTTCTACAAGCCATCTTTTTGCTGGTTTGAATTCACCTTTAGTTGCGTTTTTAATTTTAGTTAAATCTGATTTTCCAATTGGACTTGTAAATTGTTCAAGGTACACAATATCTGCCTTTGATAAAATATCTATTGCTTCTATGGGAATTGATTTGAATCCCGAAATTCCTAAACCTACAAACCACAGCATTACTGCATCTTTCTGTCATGAAGTCTTTTTAAATGCTGTAGAGTTTTCTTTAAGATTTCTATCCCTTTTAGGTATTCTTCGATGGATACTTTTTCATCAATTGTATGTGCTTCATGAGGATCTCCTGGCCCATAGGTAACTACGGGAATTGCCCATTGATTACCTAAAACATTCATGTCTCCAGTTCCTGTTTTTCTAATTAATGTGGCCCTTGACTGTGTTTCCTCAAGTATGCCTAATGTCAATGCTCTAACTAGTGGTGAATTATGTGGTGCCTCAAATGGTTCAGTCTCATCAAGAATTGAATAAAATGCTTCTACTTCTCTTTTTTGAGAAATCTCTTTAACAATATCTGCAATCTTTTGTTCAATTGTTTTACAGTTCATATCTACAGGAATTCTGATATCGAAAATTGTTTCACATTCCTTTGGTGTAATATTGTGACTAGTACCGCCTCTAATCTCAGTCATTGATGAAGTCAACAACATTCCTTTGGATCTATTTTCTTGGTTTTCCTCTAATCTTTCTTTTAATTCTCTTGCAAAAATCATTGATTCATGAATAGCATTTTTTGAAAGCCATGGTGCACTTGCATGTGAACTATCATCTACACTTATTTTGAGATTGATGGCTAATCTTCCTTTGTATGCAATTGTTACTTGGTTAATTCCACTAGGTTCCCCAAAAATTGCATAGTCAATTCCGATTTCTTTTTTAACAAGATTTTTAATTCCAGTTGCGTTTCCTTCTTCATCAACTGCTCCTACAAAAATTATTGTTCCATTATTATTTTGAATTGATGCTGCTGCAAACAACATTGCCATTAATGGGGCTTTTGCATCTGATGCTCCTCTACCATATAGTGCATCTCCTTCTTTTCTAACTTTGACTTTTCCTGGTACCACATCCATGTGACCACATAGCATTATTTTTGGGGATCCTGTACCTTTCCTTGCAATAACATTTCCAACCTCGTCTATTTCTATATCTTCAAATCCCAAGTCATCACATTTGTCTGCTAAAAATTCTGCCATTGGTTTTTCACTTAGTGATGGTGTGTAGAGTCTCAGTGCTTTCTCTAGCATCTTTACTGCAAATCTTGATTCTGATAGGTGGTTGGTCAATTCTTATTTTTCTATATTTAGGGCATAATTTAGCATTAATGATGGAATGTCTACTTCACAAACTCTAACTGTATTTTTGTATTCTGTAGTGTTATTCACTTCATGCACTACCAATCCTTTTTCATCACTTTCCATCAAATCTACGCCTACGATGTCTCCCTGAACTGCGTTTTTTGCTTTTATACACATCTCTTCCATTTCTGATGTAACCTTACATGGTTCTGCTTCTCCACCAAGTGCCATGTTTGTCTTCCAATGCTTTGATTTTCTGTATATTGCAGCGACAATTTTGTCTCCTACCATTATAGCTCTGATGTCTCTTGGAGGTCTTTTTACAAATTCTTCTAGGTAATGGATTTGGTAAATTGGATACATGTTTTCTCTACTTTCAATAATACCTTCAGCTGAATCTCTGTCGTTAAGTTTTGAAATTAATCTTCCCCAACTTCCTACAGTTGGTTTGATTACTTTGGGAAACCCTTCTGCATCTAATGCCTCCAATGCAGCATCTTTTGAAAATGCTACAGTGGCATCTGGTGTTGGAACGCCAAATTTTTTTAGTAACATATGTGTAAATAATTTATTTCCTGCAAATACTCCTGTGTTTAGGCAATTAATTACCTTGACTCCTAATCCTTCAAGAGCTGCAGTTGAATGTAGATTTCTATAATAGCTTACACATCTCTGAATTACTATTCCATAATCTTCAGGTTTTTTTTCTAAATTTAATGCTAGTTTCTTACAATCTACCATCTGAATATTGATGTTGTTTTTTTTACCTGCTTCTAGAAGGGCTTTTTCTTCCCAACGGATGGAATCGTAAAGAATAGTAACGTCAGGACTCACTGTCCCCAATCCTCGCCAACCGTTTGGGCAGGCTTTAGATGGAAACCGTCTGAACTTTTTTCTAATTCAAAACTTGCGCCACATTCTGGACATGTTACAATTTCTCCTTCAAGTGCATCACTTGGGATGGATATTTCTGCATCACATTCTTCACATTTTGACATATTTTATCTTCCACAACCCTCTTTATTTATCATTAATTATCTTTTTTTCAAGTCTATCTTCAAGTGGTATTTCTATTAGATCTCCCATTCTGAGACCTTTTAATCCAGCAGCTACTGCTTTTGCACTCTCATCGTCTTTCTCTAGTCCTAATAATGACATCAAATAAGCTGCACCTGTTTTCCCCGCTAGTTCTCCAAAAACAATTCTTCTTCGGTTACCTACTGCTCTTGGTGGAATGGGCTCATATGCTGCAGGATTTCTTAGGATGGCTGCAAGATGTGTTCCTGCTTTGTGTTTGTATGCTGATGAGCCTACAATTGGTTTTGAATCATATGGTTTGATTGAGGTATACTCTTCAATTAATCTTGAAAGATCTAGTAACATATCTAATCTAAAATCATTTGGTGATTTGTATAGGTATGTCAACGCAACTGCAACTTCAGCTAGTGGTGGAATTCCAGTTCTTTCTCCAATACCGTCAATTGTAGTGTGAATTTGATCAACTCCAGCATCACATGCTGAAAATGCATTTGCTACTGCAAATCCAATATCATTATGAACATGTGCATCTAGTGGAACGTCAACTGCGTCTCTGACTTTTTTAACAAAATTATACATTCCGATTGGACGTAATATTCCAACTGTGTCTGGAAGACTAATTCTATCAACACCTGCTTCTTCTATAGCTTTACAAATTTTAATTAAAAATTCTGGTTCTGCTCTACTTCCATCCTCTACTGTAAATCTAATTTTTAGACCGTGGGATTTGGCATACTCTACTGTTTCAACTGATCTTCTTAATGCTTCGTCTCTTGAAATACGTAACTTGTCTTTAAGATGAATATCTGAAATCCCTAAATATGCCGCACACCATTTGGCATCACAATCTAATGAAATGTCAATATCTTCTTTTAATGCACGTCCGTGTGAAACAATGTCTGCTTTTAACCCTTGTTTAATTATTGTCTTTGTTGCTTCCTTATGATCTTTTGAAACTACTGGTGATATCTCAATTTGATCTACTCCAAAATAATCTAACATCCATGCAATCTGAATTCTTTGTTTGTTAGTAAAGGATACACCTGGGTGTTGTTCTCCTTCTCTTAGAGTACTGTCTAACACTCTAATCTTCTTTGGATTTTTGTCATATGCATTGTAGATGTTTGCATAGTGATTCGGATCTTTCATTACTGAAATCGTTGACATAATTAGATGATATAAACATATTCGTACTATCTTCGTTGAAAAAAACTATTAATGATCCTAAATTAGTTATGAAGCGATTTTTTTTTACGAAAGTCGTTTTTAGATTATTTTTCTCAAAATGATCACAGTATTTGTATCTACAACACCTTGAATCTTCCTTAATGCGTCAATGGTGTTATTAATTTCAGCAATACTTGATGCACTCATTATTGTTGTAATGTCGTATTGTCCAGTTATTTCATAAACTGTTTTTACCCCTTCTAATTTTGCAAGTTTAAGAGAAACTTTTGATGTGTCTGTGGCAGAATCCACTGATACTAAAACTATTGCACTTGTTGCATTCTCTTCCCCAAGCTCCAAAGTGAATTTTTTAATAGTTCCACTATCTACAAGATTTTTAACTCGTCTTCTTACTGCTGATTCAGAAAGTTTTAATTTTTTGCCTATATCTACAAACGATTCTCTAGCATCTTCTTTTAGATACCCAATAATTTTCTCGTCTACTTTATCCTTGTACAACTTTTTTTTGCTCCTCTTCACTTAGTACAGAATCTAGAGCATGTAAAACTTTTGTTATGTCTTCTTCGGAAATCACCAGTGGTGGGAGAATTCTTAGAATATTTCTTCCAGAATATAACATGAGAACACCCTTTTTCATTAATCCCATAAGTATGTCTTTAACTTCAAATTTCATCTCTATACCTATCATTAGTCCTTTACCGCGAATCTCTCTAATCATAGTATGATTTTCTTTTAGTTTCTCTAAACCTTCTCTGAATATTTTGCCCATCTTTTCAGAATTTTCAATTAATCCATCTTCGGTTAATGCTTTGAGTGCTGCAGTTCCTGCTGCACATGATAATGGATTTCCTCCAAACGTTGAAGAATGTTCACCTTTGCTCATTGAAGCAAGTATGTCTGGTCTTACAAGTGTCGCCCCCATTGGCACTCCGCCTGCAATTCCTTTTGCAAGACACAAAATATCTGGTGCAGTATTCCAATGCTGAGATGCCCATAATCGTCCTGTTCTTCCTAAACCAGCTTGTATTTCGTCAAAAATTAACAGAATTCCTTTTTCATCACAAAGTTTTCGTACGTCCTGCAAAAACCCATCTGGTGCAACAATAATTCCACTTTCACCTTGAATTGGTTCTAAAATTACAAATGCAGTATCGTCATCAATTACTTCGCGAAGTGATTCGATATCTCCAAAAGATGCAAAAGAAACTTTTTCTACTAGTGGTTTAAATGCTTTTTTGTATTTTGGATTAAATGTTAATGATAATGCACCAAATGATTTACCATGATATGATCCTTTCATTGCAACCATTCCTTTTTTACCTGTGAATTTTCTTGCAAATTTTATTGCAGCTTCAATTGCTTCTGCACCGCTATTGTTTAGATGAACTTGTGTGAGTCCTTTAGGAGCTAATCCAATTAATGTTTTCAAAAACTCTTCTCTTGTTTTATTGTATAAAGAACTGTGAACTGTAATAATTTTATCCACTTGTTCTTTGATTGCATTGTTGACTCTTTGATTTTGATGACCTACTAGTGCAACACCATATCCTCCCATACAATCTATGTATTCTTTACCATCAATATCCCATACATGTGATCCCTTTCCTTTCTCAACTGTAACTGGAAATCTCTGATAGAGATTCCCCATAAATTGATCTTCACTCATGTTCAATCACCGTACAATTATCATGTGCAATTGCAGATGATATTGGATTTTCTTTTTGTCCATTTGCAATCAATGCTTCTTTTACTCCCATATCTAATGCTTCTGTTGATGCCAGAATCTTCTTTTCCATTCCAGGTCCTATTTTAGGTCTAATTTCTTTTGCTTCAACTAATGTCAACTTTGAAACAAGTTTGTCATCCATTAGTAATCCATCTACATTTGTAATGAATAATACTTTATCACATCCTACTTTTCCTGCTACATATGCTGCGGCTCTATCTCCATCCACATTAAGGAATTCTGATTCTTCACTAATTGCTATAGGTGAAATAACTGGTGTCAATCCTTGTTCTAAGAGTAATTTTATAAAATCTGAGTTGATATTGGTAATTTTACCTGTATATCCACCATCGATTGCTTGTTTTCTGCCTTTTTCGTTAACTATGAGAAGCTTCTTTTTTCTATCTGCTTGAATAATTTTTGCATCAACTCCTGAAAGACCAATTGCATTGATTCCATTTTTTTGAAGCATCTGGACAATAGTTTTGTTTATTCTTCCTGACATTACCATTGTAAAAATCTCTGCGGTTTCTTTATCCGTATATCTACTTTTGATTCCACTTGGTGATGTAACAAATTTTGGTTCCTTTCCAAGTTGTTCACAAACTTTTGTAACTTCTTTTCCTCCACCATGAACTAAGATTATTCCTTCTGACTCTGCAACTTTTTTAATATCTGCAATTGTGGATGGGTGTAAATCATCTACTACACTTCCACCAATTTTGATTGTGATCATTTCTAAACAGGAGTTAGGGGTGTATTTCTAAGTCCATCCATTTCATCAAAACCACACATTACATTCATGTTTTGAATGGCTGAACCGGCTGCACCTTTCATCAAGTTATCTGATGCAGATAATGCAATTAATCTATTATTGTCTTCATCCAAATCAAATCCAATATCACAAAAGTTTGAGCCAACTAAGAATTTTGGATCTGGGAATTTGTATAATCCTTTTTTATCTCGAATTAATCTGATGAATCTTTCTTCACCGTAAGTTTGTCGATATAATTTCCACAATTCTTTTTCATCAATATCTTTTTTCAAGAATGTGTGATTTGTACATAGAATTCCACGGACAACATCTACTGCATGTGGACTCATTGAAACACGAATTTTATGTCCTGCAATTTCACTTAATTCTTGCTCAATTTCACCTGTGTGTCTATGCTTTGCAGGTTTGTATGGTCTGATTACTCCTGCTCTCATTGCATGAGCAGTTCCTGAACCAGAACCTGCCCCAGAAGATCCAATTTTTGAATCAACTACAATGTGCTCTTCGTCAATTAGATTATTTCGAATTAACGGAGCAAGTGCTAGCATTGATGTTACTGCCATGCATCCTGGACATGAAACTAGTTGTGCTTTTTTAATTTCTTCTCGATGTAATTCTGGTACTCCAAAAACTGATTTTGCCAAATAATCTGGATGTGGATGTTCCCAACCATACCATTTGTCATATGCATCTTGATTATGCAATCTATAATCTGCACTCAAATCTATTACCTTGACTCCTCTATCATATAGGGCCTTGACAATTTCAGTTGCAGTTCCATGTGGAACTGCAGTGAAAACTACATCACATTGATCAGTTAGTTTATCATAATCTAATTCAGAAAACATCAAATCTGTAAATCCTTTCAAACTTGGTTGGACTCTATGAAGATATTCTCCAACATGCTGTCTTGATGTAACCATGGCGATCTCAACATCAGGATGATTAACAAGTAGACGAAGTGTTTCTCCACCTACATAACCTGATGCTCCGACTACACCTACTTTCATGATAAACCTCCTCGCAAAGGAGTATAATTTATTTTCTAACGTAGTTTAAAGCAAATTCTACCATTTCTTTTGGTATATTTCGTTGTGATACTCTTGCCAACCCTTTGAATTCTACAGTGTTATTCACTTCATGTACTACTAATCCTCTTTGATCGTCTTCCATCATATCTATTCCTAAAATTCCACCACCCATTGCTTTTGATGCTTTAACTGCCATGTCCTCCATCTCTTTTGTGATCTCACAAAGTTCTGGATCTGCTCCAAGTGCAATATTTGTTTTAAAACCACCTGATGACTTTCTATACATTGCAGCTATAGGCTCATCTCCAACTGTAATTATTCTGATATCTCTTGGTGGTCGTTTGATTAATTCTTGTAAATAGTAAATTCTATCGTGTGGACTATCTGTGATATCTCTAATTTCAAAAACCGCCTCCATGGTATCTTTGTCTTTTAGTGGCATCACTCCCCTTCCCCAACTTCCAATTACTGGTTTGATTACCAGTGGGAATCCTACTTTCTCTAGATTTTCAGCTGCACTTTCACTTGAAAATGAAAAATATGTTTTAGGAGTTGGGATGTTATTTTTTTTTAAAAGTAAAGTCATGAACATTTTATTTCCACAAATATTTGCAACTTCAAATTTGTTTAAAACTGGAATATCTAAAAACTCTAAACTTGCAGTAAAATGAAGACCTCTGAAATAACTGACACATCTTTCTAGAACGACATCTCCTAAATCATACTCTTCTTTCTTACTATCTGTGTTAATCTGTGTGATTTTTGCATCAAGCATTACTGCATCATGTCCTAGTTCTGATGCTTCTTTTTGGAGCATCTTCTCTTCCGCTCTTAGGCGGTCAAACACAATACAGACTTTTGACATTACTCTCCCCAGTCTTCGCCTACGGTTTCTGCTTGTTTAAGCTCAACATTTGATCCGTCTTTTTTTGAGATTTCAAAGTCAGCGCCACAATCAGGACAGGAGACAATTTCTCCAACTGAGGCATCATCTGGGATGTTTAGTGTTGCGTCACATTCTGGGCAGTTCATGTTTTTGTTGACCTTTTCTTTTGTAATTTATTAGCTTCTGTTGATTGCATTCCCCACAATTCTACAAATCCTTTGGCCAATCTTTGATCAAAAGTTGATTCTGTACCATATGTGGCAATATTGTGACTGTATAGTGAGTTATTTGATTTTCTTCCAACAACCCTGAGACTTCCTTTGAACATCTTTAGTTTCACAGTTCCAGAAACTGGTTTTTGTGATTGCTCAATAAACCCGTCTAGATCTACTCTTAATGGATCTTGCCAAAGTCCTGAATATACCAAATATGCCCATTCATCATCTATTATTGATTTGAACTTGTTTTCATGTTTTGTATGGACCATTTTTTCTAAATCTGAATGAGCTTCGATTAGACATGTGGCAGCTGGAGTTTCATATACTTCCCTGGATTTGATTCCAACAACCCTGTCTTCTATATGATCGACTATTCCAACACCTGCATCTCCTGCTTTTTTGTTAATGTATTCGATTAGTTTTTGTGATTCTAATTTCTTCCCATCAACTGCAACAGGAATTCCTTGCACAAATTTAATTTCCAAGTATGTTGGTTTGTCTGGTAAGTTTTTTGTTTTAACCCAAATGAAAGCATCCTCTGGTGGTTCATTATATGGATCTTCTAATACTCCGCCTTCTATTGCACGTCCCCACAAGTTTTGATCAATACTGAATCTTTTTGCAACAGCATCAATTTCAATTCCATGTTTATTTGCAAACTTTAGTTCTGTTTCTCTGTCCAAATTTTTATCACGTATAGGAGCTATGATTGGAAGATCTGAACCCGAACGTAATGTGATATCAAATCTCACTTGATCATTTCCTTTACCTGAACATCCATGTGCCAGTGATGTTACTTTTTCTTTCTTTGCAATTTCTAAAACTTTTTCTGCAATTAATGGTCGTGCAAGAGCTGTTGCAAGACAATATTTTTTTTGATAAAGGGCATTAGCTTTGATTGATGGAAATATGTAATCTTTAACAAATTCTTTTCTGGCATCTATGTTGTAGTGTTTTTTTACACCAAGTTTTTTTGCTTTAGCTGCAATTTTTTTAGTATCATCGCATTGACCTACATCAACTGTTACTGTAATAACATCCATGTCATGTTCTTCTTGCAAATATTTTACAACTACTGAAGTATCTAGTCCTCCAGAAAATGCAAGAATTCCTTTTTGTGTCATAAAACAACTTTCCCGTCGTATTTTGGAATTTATCTTTTGTGATGGCCTGGAAATCAATTATTTTTGAAAAAATGATGACTAGCTTGAGCTAAAATTCGATGATTATTTAACCGCCAAATATAACGCTGTTTTATGAAAACTCGATCGATTGTTTCAGTAGGAATTACTGGAATAATTCTGATATTTGTAATAGGAATTGCTCTTAATTCTAGTGACTCAACTTATGAAAATAAACTTCGCATTGCATATTTTCCAAATATCAGTCATGCAATTCCAATAGTTGGAATGGAAAAGGGTTTCTTTGAAAAAAGTATTGGGGATGAAATAAAAATTGAAACACGCGTTTTTGATAGTGGTCCTCAGGCAATAGAATCTCTATTTGCAAATTCCATTGATCTTGCATATGTTGGACCTGGTCCTGCAATAATTGGATTTTTAAATTCAGAGAATCACAATGTAAAGATTCTTGCAGGAGCTGCTAGTGGTGGAGCAAGCTTTATTGTTCATCCTTTATCTGAAATTAAATCTGCATCTGATTTTGCTGGCAAAAAGATTGCTGCACCTCAAATTGGAAACACTCAAGATGTTTCCTTACGACACTATCTATCTGTAAATAATTTGAAGACTGCTGAAAAAGGTGGTTCAGTAATTGTTTATAATATTCCAAATCCTGATATCTATACTTTATTTGTAAAAGGTGATATTGATGGCGCATGGGTTGCTGAACCGTGGGCTACTATTTTAGAAACTGAACTTGATGGAAAAAGATTATTCTATGAGGAGGAATTATGGCCAAAAAACGAATTTGCTTCTGTTCTTTTGATTGCAAATGTGGACTATGTTGAAAAAAACCAAAAGATCGTTTCTGATTTGTTGACTTCTCATCATGAAACCTCCAATTGGATTAATGAAAATCCTGTAGAAACTAGAATTCTTTTTAATAATTTTCTCAAATCTCACTTGGGGCAATCTCTTTCTGATGATGTTGTGGATGTTGCTTTATCCAATATTGTAATAACTACTGATCCTCTTCTTGATTCTGTTTACTCTTTTGCAGAAAAAGCTGATGCTCTTGGATATTTGGGAAGAAATGGATATGACTTAGCTGGGATTTTTTACCCCCTTGATTCAAATTCTGTCTTGGAGGAAAATTCGTAATGACTAAACTAGAAGCAAAAAATATTGTAAAATATTTTACTCATGATTCTCATAAACTAAAAGCACTAGGTGGCGTAAACCTCAAAGTTGAGGCTGGAGACTTTGTGTGTTTGGTTGGACCTTCAGGATGTGGAAAATCAACATTTTTACGCATAGTTGCAGGCTTGGAATCTCCTGATGAGGGACAAATTTTGTTTGATGGTCATCCTGTTGCTCAAACAGGACCTGAGAGAATAATGGTTTTTCAAGAGGGTGCATTATTTCCATGGCTTAAGGTTCAAGATAATGTGGAATTTGGATTAAAGATGGCAGGTATTCCCAAAGAGGAGAGAGCAAAGATATCTCATAGATATCTTGACATGATGCAGCTTACAAAATTTGCTGACTCTTACACTTTCCAACTTTCAACCGGAATGAAACAACGTGTAGCTATTGCTAGAGCATTAGTAATGGATCCTGATGTGTTATTAATGGATGAACCATTTGCAGCACTTGATGCACAGACTCGAGACTTGTTGTTAGTTGAGATGCAATTAATTTGGGAAAAGACAAAAAAGACCATTTTGTTTGTAACTCATAATGTTTCAGAAGCTGCAGTTCTTGGAACAAAAGTTGCAATCTTTAGTAATCGTCCATCAATAATTAAAAAAGAAGTTGATAATAATTTTCCAAGACCTAGAGTCACTGAAGACGAAACCTTATTGAAATTTCAACAAGATATTTTGGCAGAATTAAGACCTGAGGTAAAAAAAAGTAAAGGCTGATCATCATGGCAAAAAATTTTACACCTCATAGAATAGCATTTTACATTGGAATTGTTGTTGTTTGGCAAATAATTGCAATGAGTGGAATTTGGCCTGACAATATTTTTCCATCACCTTATGAAGTAGCTGAAGATTTGGCATATGGTGCTGCAGATGGTAGTCTATTTTATGGAATTGCAACTAGTATGTGGAGGTTGTCAATTGGATTGGCAATAGCCATTATGGGTGGAATAGTTCTTGGAATTTTTATGGCAAGAGTTGAGGCAATCAATCAAACTGTTGGTTCACTAGTTTTGGGATTACAATCAATACCTTCAATTGCCTGGGTTCCCCTTGCAATACTTTGGTTTGGATTAACTGACGGTGGAATAATTTTTGTTACTGCAATTGGATCTATTTTTGCAGTAACAATAAACACCTACACAGGTGTCAAAAATATCGATCCTCACTTTATTGAAGCTGCACGAAATATGGGTGCCAAGGGTAGTCAACTAGTCACTGCAGTCTTAATACCTGCAGCATTCCCATACATGATTTCTGGATTTAAACAAGGCTGGGCATTTGCATGGAGAGGTGTAATAGGTGCTGAAATTCTATTTTCTTTCTTAGGTCTAGGGTTTTTGCTAAATGCTGGACGCTCTCTAAATGATGTCTCAGAAGTAATTGCTATAATGATGGTGATAATGGGAATTGGATTAGCAATTGATGGAATCGTCTTTACTAGACTTGAAAATAAAGTAATGTCTCGTTGGGGATTGAGATAATTATTTTATTGTTTTTTAATTTTCAGTGATACTGCAAATGCACAAATAATTATCGCAATTGCAAAATACATTACTGCAACATAATCAAACAGAAACGCAATACCTCCTGCAACTACTGGTCCAACTACTGTAGCGATTGATAAAGTAGAACTGAATATTCCACTCGATGTGGAATGTGGGTTGTTCTCCATCAAATGGAAATTACCTCCAATAAATAAAAATGCCCATGTTGCACCAACAAGTGACATAAACGGCATTGCCATCCACCAATCAGTAACTAGCGCTAACCCAATGAATACAAAAGTTGTAAAGCCAATACCGATTTGAAATTTTGTAACATTTGATAGATGAATTTTACTTGCCATTACATTCATCAAAATAAATGCAGTCAATGTGTTTGCAACATATACTATTGATACTTGATATAGCTCAGCTCCCAATCTCTCCATTAACATAATTGGTAAAATTGTCCATACAGCTGCTGCTCCAATATGTCTTAACAATAATGATGAAAATAGAAATTTATTTTTAGTAATAACATTTTTTGTAGTTCCTGGTTTGAGTTCTTTTATTTGTTGAGGATTTGGTAGTTTGATTGTAAATAATAATCCGATTACAAATGATGCCGAACTAAGTAAGAATATTAGTTTGAGATCATTTGCAATTCCTGCTGCTGCAATTCCAGCTAACCATCCTAATGCGTGAAAAGATATCACTGTGGCTGCTCGCTTTTTGTCAATATTTGCCTCATAGGTATATGCGATCATTGCAGGAATCATAATTCCACTTGCTACTCCTGCAGCAATTCTTACCAAGAAAAACATGGTGAGGTCCTCTGCAAAATAATGCAGTCCAAAGGCTATGGCACATCCGATGAAACCAATTCTGATGAATTTGAGCCTAGTTCCTTTCTTATCTGAGTGTCTCCCAAAATAAATCTCAGATAAAATCTGGGCAAAACTAAATGAGGCTACTAAAAGTCCAATCTCAAAAATTGAATCTGTGACACCCTTTGCAATAATGGGCATGAAAACAAAGATAATGGAAATACCCGCATGCTGAAAAAATGTGGCACTTCGAACTAGGTTGTTTACTTGAAGTTTAAGCATAAATCTATAGGAAAAAACATTTTACCTAATTTCAACATACGTATCATTCTAACCAATGTCTAGGTATTTTTCTGAAAAGAGTTAAACTGTGTTAGAATATTTTGAAATTATGTTGACTGAAAAAGAACCATTTCTTGATGCAATGAAAAATCGAATACTATTATTTGATGGTGCGATGGGAACTGAAATTCAAAGGTATGATCCAAAACCTGAAGACTTTCCAAATAATCAAGATGGCTTTAACGATGGTTTAGTAATTACTCATCCAGAATGGATTAAACAAATTCACAGAAATTATTTAGATGCAGGTTCTGATTGTATTGAAACAAACTCTTTTGGTTCAAATAAAATTAAACTTGATGAATATGGTTTTGGTGATCAAACAATTGAATTCAATAAAAAAATTGCCACACTTGCTTCTGAAGTTTGTGCAGAATATTCTGATAAACCACGATATGTAATTGGGTCAATGGGCCCGACAGGTTATCTACCAAGTTCAAATGATCCTGATCTAGGTCAAAAACCTCTTGATGAAATTCGTGAGGCTTTTGAGTTACAAGCTGAAGGATTAATTCTTGGGGGTGTTGATGCATTACTTATTGAAACAAGTCAAGACATTCTTGAAGTAAAACTAGTCATTGAGGCATGTCATAATGCAATAAAAAAGACGGGTAAAAAAGTTCCAATTATTGCCAATACTACTTTGGATCAATATGGGAAAATGTTACTTGGCACAAATATTCAAGCAGCATACACAACTGTTTCTGATATGGGTATTGACATATTTGGATTGAACTGTTCAACTGGCCCAATTGAGATGACTTCTAGTGTTAGGTGGCTTGATGAACAAAATGAACATAGTGTATTGGTAGTTCCAAATGCTGGCATGCCTGAAAATGATGGAGGACAAGCAGTTTACAAAATGACTCCTGAAAAAATGGGCAAGGCACTAGGTGATTTCCTTGATGATTACAAAAAAGTTCGAATAATTGGCGGTTGCTGTGGGACGAATCCTGAACACATCAAGGCATTGAGGAAAGTAATTGACGAAAGAGCAAACTCTATCGAGGGTTAAGTATTTACAAAAACAGATGTGATTTTACTACATTGACAGTTCCAAGAGTAAGTTCAGCACTAAAAGCGGTGGATCTTAAACAAATTCCTGCCCCTTTGATAATAGGGGAGAGAATCAATACCCAGGGTTCACGAAAAGCAAAGAAGCTAGTTCTTGAAGATGATTATGACGGTTTGGTAGATTTAGGCAGAATTCAAGTTGAGGATGGTGCGCATTGTCTTGATGTCTGTGTTGCAACTACTGAACGTGCAGATGAACGTGAGTTTATGTTGAATTTAGTAAAACGATTGAGTTTGGAAGTTGATGCTCCACTTGTAATTGATTCTACAGATCCTGAAGTCATTGAGGCCTCTGTTACTCAGATACCTGGTAGGCCAATAATCAATTCAATAAATCTTGAAGGTGATGGAAGTAGGTTTGAAAAATTAGCGCCTATTATGGCAAAGTATGGTTTACCTGCAATTGCTTTGTGTATTGGACCTGAGGGAATGGCCAAAACACCTCAACAAAAAGTTGATACTGCAGAATTGCTTTATGAAACTGGAAAAAAATATGGATTAAAAATTGAACAATTTATTTTTGATGTACTTACATTTACTTTGGCAACAGGAGAAGATGAATTCCTTGATGCAGGAAAAAATACTCTTGAAGGAATAAGATTAGTCAAGGAAAAATTTCCAAACTGTTTTACTACTTTGGGCCTTAGTAACATTAGCTTTGGCCTTGCACCCTATGCGAGAAAAATTCTAAATTCTATTTTCTTGTATCATGCAGTCAAAACTGGTCTTGATACTGCAATAGTTAATGCAAAAGAGATTATTCCTTATGGTGAAATTGATGAGAAAGAGAAAAAACTTGCAGAAGATCTAATCTTTAACACTCATCCAAATGCCCTATCTGATCTAATTACTTATTTTGAGAATGCCGGACCTCAAAGTGGTACTGCTTCAAAGAAAGTGGATGTTGATCCTTCTTGGCCTGCAGGAAAACGTTCCAACTTTAGAATTGTAAATAGACTCAAAGATGGAATTCAAAATGATGTTGTCTCTGCAATTGCAGAAAAACTTGGGAAAAATGATATTATCAAAGATACTGGTGGCATTCTGTCACTTGATGCACCAAAAGAAGTCACTCATGATAGTGCCATTAAAACTCTCAATGAAGATTTACTTCCTGCAATGAAAGAAGTTGGGGATAAATTTGGTTCAGGAGAACTAATCTTACCATTTGTTCTAAAATCTGCAGAATGCATGAAGGCTGCAGTTGGGGAACTAGAGAAATATCTAGTCAAAGAAGAGGGAACAAGTAAGGGTGTACTTGTTTTAGGTACTGTTTATGGTGATGTTCATGATATTGGAAAGAATCTTGTAAAGACTATTTTTCAAAATAATGGATATACTGTACATGATTTGGGTAAACAAGTTCCGTTACAAAAATTCCTTGAAAAAATTGATGAAACAAAACCTGATGCAATTGGATTGTCTGCATTACTTGTGTCAACTTCAAAACAAATGAAATTCTTTGTAGAACATGCAAGAAAAAACAATATGGTGATTCCAATTCTTTGTGGTGGTGCTGCAATTAACAGTAATTACATAAATCGAATTGCAAAAGAAGACGGAATTTATGAACCAGGGGTATTTTATTGCAATACTATGTTTGAGGGCCTTAAAACAATGGATGTTTTGGTTTCAGATCAAAAATCAAAACTATTAGCAGATTGGAAAGAAAAGTTGGAAAACTGGAAAGAAAAATCTAAAGCCGATATAGATCCTGACACACTTCCAAAAAGTGACATCAAACCAGTAAAAGCACCTAACCCAAAAACAATTGGAGAGCCAATTCGATTAAAAGCAGAACAAATCAATATGGGCGAAGTTTGGACTATGATTGATAAAAAATCCCTCTTCAAACTATCTTGGGGTTTGAGAGGAAAAGCTGGTTCTGAATCAGAGGATGCTCATGAACAATTGTTAACTGAATGGAAAATGAAAATTATTAGAGACAAACTCTTTGAACCTGAAATTGTTTATGGTTTTTTCAAATGTCATAATAAAGATAGAAAGTTACTTGTTGAGAATCCTTATGGTGATGATGTGGAATTAGAATTCCCTCGCTCTACAAAACCTGAACACCTATGTCTGACTGATTATTTTGGTGATGATGATATAGTTGCATTTCAATCTGTAACTGTGGGAAATAAAGTAGCAGATATTATTGAACAATGGAATAAAGAAGACAAATACACGGATGCTTACTATCTACATGGGCTTGCAGTTGAAGTTGCTGAAGCTTTAGCTGAATGGGTAAATAAAAAAATAAAATCTGAAATGAGTTTGGAAAAAGGTGGTCTAAGATACAGTTGGGGTTTTCCTAGTTGTCCTGATGTTTCTCAACATCATTTGGTGTGGAAATTATTGCAACCTGAAAAATCAGGAATGACTTTGACTGAATCTGGACAAATTATTCCAGAGCAATCAACTGCAGCAATTGTAGTTCATCACCCAGATGCAAAATATTTTGTTCTTTAATTCAGTAATTTTCCCAAAAAATTATTCAATCCATTAAAGTCATTTGGAGATGTAATTAGCACATCTTCAGTCATTTCATGTGTTTTCTCTAACAACTCTTCAAATTCCTTGCTATATGATTCCAAATCTAAATTCAAAAACTTTGCAGATTTTTCATTTTTTGGAGATGGGTACAAAAGGATGGGAATTATTGAAAATTCCTTTAAATTATTAGATAAATTTTCAACCTGTTCTATGTTTTGAATTACCTGAGTCATGAATCCTTTTGGCTTTGATTCTAATTTTTTTACAATCTTAGAAAAATTAGGCTTGTTAGAAATAGACAGATACAAATCAATTTTTGAATCTAGTCCTTGTTCTCTTAATTTCTTGACAATCACACTGGGAATTTGACCTGAATCTTGCTTTCCTGATTGTGATGGATCCCCCATTAATACTAGAATTCCTGAAAAACCAATTGAAATACAATTTTCTACAAACGTAAATATTTCCTTTTCACTCTTGTCTCTAACTCTTAGACTTACTGTGATTGGTAAATCTGGAATTTCTTTTCTGATAATTCTTCCAACCTCAATTGGTGATACTCTTTGAAATCCTAATACATTTTCAGTTAGATGAACTGCATCACACTTTTTTGAAATAGTTTTTATTTTTTCTATAAATTTTAAAATGGATTCATTAGTATCTATACCTGTTAAAATTTTGGGTGGATTTGCTTCATATCTGATTGTCATATTCTAATTTCTTTCAACCTTGGTTAAAACCTTTGAATACCAAAACTGATATGGGTTTGTAGGAAAGATTGAAATGAATTTAGATGAACTAAAATCTGTACTATCTAGACCTGTAAATCCAAAAATTGATTATGATAAAAATTACCGATTGGCATCAGTACTTGCTGTAATTTATGGGAAAGATCCGATAATTGTAATGACTGAAAAACCTCAAAACATGAAATTTCATGCTGGAGAAATATCATTTCCTGGAGGTAAATTGGATGATACTGATACAGATCTTCTTGATACTGCATTGCGTGAAACTAGTGAAGAGATTGGACTTGACATTAAACGAGAGCAGGTAATTGGTCAACTTGAACCTGTAGTTACTTTGAATTCTGGATTTCTAATTCTACCCTTTATTTCAATCATTGATAAAATTCCTCCCCTATTGCCTAACCGTGAAGTTGAAAAAATTTTTCATATTCCATTTGAATCCTTTTTGCACACCATGGCAAAAGATCCAGATCCTTCACATAATATCATACAAGAGATGTATACATTTGAGTATCAAAATCAAATAGTCTGGGGGGCATCTGCAAGAATCCTAAAACAGATTCGAAATATTCTTAAATTTTGAGATTCATTTAAAAAGAGCTCTTCGTGCCTGAAAAACTATGGCTGCACGCAAGTCCTCTCCAAGAAAAATCCGTCTTTTAAAAAAGACAAGACAAGCATCACCCGTACCAGCTTGGATTATTCTCAAAACAAAGAGAAGTGTTAGAACAAATCCAAAACGTAGAGCTTGGAGATCAACTGATGTGGAGGTAGGATAGATGTCTCAAGAATTAGAACGTGTTTATACGATTAATCTAGGTAAAGCTCTACTTTCTCAGTCTCAACATAGAGCTGTTAGAGCAATTAACATGATCAAAGAATTTGCTCGCCATCATATGAAAGTAGAACAAATCAAAATTGAGGAAGAACTTGCTCATTTGATTTGGGCAAAAGGTGTTAGAAGTCCTCCAAGAAAAATTAGAGTTAGAATGAGTAAAACTGATGAAGGATATGTCCTTGTTTCTCCATATACTGATGAAGTAGAATCTACTGTAACTCCTGAAAAAGAAACTAAAAAAATTCCAGATAAAGTAGAAGAACCAGCTAAAGAAGCACCAAAGAAAGAAGAACCAGCTAAAGAAGCACCAAAGAAAGAAGAACCAGCTAAAGAAGCACCAAAGAAAGAAGAACCAGCTAAAGAAGCACCAAAGAAAGAAGAA
>NZ_JBSWSP010000021.1:0-65506 GCF_054095825.1 Candidatus Nitrosopumilus sp. bin_68KS | reverse complement strand
ATCTGCAGATTTGCTTATCATACCAGATATCAGAAATTTCTATCAATGGGGTTAAATTACTTGACAGAAAAAATTACGCATGGAGATAAAGGAGACATTGTTCAGACCAATCCTAATTACAAAAGGAAGGAAGACAGGAAATCCACATCCAGTTATGCTCAGAGCAGTAAATCATAATGGTAAAATCTATTTTTCCAGACATAGACCAGATGGAGATTGGTTCAAAAATGCATTGGTAAATCCAGAAGTAAGAATAGAGTATAACGATGTGATTTTTTCGGGAAAGGCAAAATTAGTAACAGATGAAGAATTTAGCAAAAAAATTTCAGAATTAAAATATCCGGGGGAAGAACGGGCAAAAGAAAAAAGAGTTACAATTGAGGTTACTCTAGATAATTAATTAGGGTTTTTTTAGATATTTTATCAAATAGTAAATAGTGATACCACCCAGTATTGCTGTAAGAAATACAAATGGAATAAACAATTCGGTTCCCAAATTGCCAACATTGGAATCAATTACAGTCTCTACAATGTCCAAGTTTTCTTGGAAATTATCTTGAGATTCAACACTTTTTTGAAATTGTGATTCAGATTCAACCATCATTGGTGCAGAAGCTGCAATAGACTCTGTTGATTCATCCATTCCAATAGATTCAGAACTTTTTGCAGAAATCTCAGAGGATGCAATTCTACTTGAAATCATACTTGATGGAACTTGTTTGTATTGTAGTTGAGATAATGAAAATATTCCAGACAGACCTGTTGCAATTGCTAGTCCTGCAACTTTGTAGATATGTCTAAAAGAGCGAACAAGCAATTTACTTTCTTTAGTTTTTTCTGAAAAACTTGGCGGAACAATTACAATACTGAATTTTGTTGCAGTGTAAATTTTCATGTCTTGAGATTTTGAGTTTTTCTCTATCTTTGAAATTTTTACTACACCTAAATCCTGAAGTTTGTTTAGATGATACTTTACTAGTTGAAGGGAAATCTCAGTCTTTTGAGCAATCTGGGTTGCAGTTAATTCCTCATTGAATAGTAATTGAAGGATTTCACGGCTAGAATCGTTAGTAAACAACTCACCAAATAATTTTATTTTTTTGTCATCAGTTGCAAGAATTTTGATTTTTTCATTGAAATCATCATCAGGGATTTCAAAAGACATTTGAGTTGTCTAATTAATTGGGACATATGTAAGTTGATTGGTAAAATTTGAGTTTCACTAAACCTTTTATCTTCAACTAGTAAGTAGTAGTAATCACTAAATTCTAGATCAGTAAAAAGAGGTTGGAAAAGTGAGGAGAAAAAAATGAGTTCAAAAATAATAATTCCAATTGCAGTTTTCGTTTCGGTGATAGTCACTGCTGGCGTAATGTTTGCAGTTGGATTTGATCAAAAAGTACAAGTTACAGAAGTTCCAGAACCGGAAATCATCTATGTCGATAAAACAATATCAGAATTTTTTGAAGGAAATAATGAAATCAAAAAAATTTCCTCTGAAGAAGAACTAAAGAGGGTTCTTGATGCTTCTGCATTATTTGGAGGTCAATACTTTGATGAACAAAGTTTCAGACCCACTATGCTAATGGATGGCGACATGGTAATGACACGAAATGCAGTGGCAGAATCAGCAGGATCTCCATCGCCAATCCCACCAGGAGCTGTAGAAAAATCAGTAGAAGGAACAGAGTACTCCACAACAAATGTTCAAGTTGAAAATGTTGATGAACCAGATTATCTAAAAAATGATGCTAAATACGTCTACATCGTATCAAGGAATACATTATCAATTATTGATGCATATCCTGCAGAGTCTGCAAAATTAATTCTCAAAATTGCACTAGATGTTGAATCACAGTACATTGAGAACATGTTTCTAAATGGTGATAGATTAGTAATTTTCTACAACGGGCAAAGTGATAAGGAAGTAATTCCACAGTTCGACTTTGCTCCACAACGCTACTACAGCCCAGTTACACATGCACTAATTGTAGATGTATCAGATAAAGAAAATCCAATTATTCTCAAAGACTATTCAATTGATGGATACTTTACTGATGCTCGCATGATAGGAGATTATGCATACTTTGTTACAAACAGCAATATCAATTATCAGCATCCAAGACTTCCAATAATCATGGAGGATTCCATTCGTATAATGACTCCAGATGCATTTTATTTTGATAATGTAGAACAGTTTTCAAACTTTAACACATTAACTGCAATTGATATTTTTGGTGATTCAATAAACTCTGAGACATTCCTTATGGGATATTCAGGATCAATTTACGTATCTGAAGATAATTTTTATTTAACATACCAACAAAGCATGCCATTTGGCTTTTATGAGAAATCATCACAAGACAGATTCTTTGATGTTATAGTTCCACTACTTCCAAAAGAGATTCAAGATAAAATCAAAGCAATTCAAAAAGATGATTCTTTGAATTTGTCTGGACAATGGATGAAGATTTCAGAAGTGATGCAAGAATCATACAATAAAATGGATAAAAATGGAAAACAAAAATTGTTTGAAAAAATTAGAGAGTCATTAATAGAATATGATTCTAAAATTCAAGAAGAGAATTCAAAAACAATCATTCACAAGATTGCAATTAACAAAGACAAACTAGAATATATTGCAAAAGGTTCTGTTCCAGGTAGATTACTAAACCAATTCTCAATGGATCAAGACGGAGATAGATTCAGAGTTGCAACTACAACTGAATATTATTCACAGTATCAAGGAATGGTCAGAGCAAATGCAGTTTATGTCTTGGATGAGAAATTAAACATAGTTGGAGGTTTAGACAACATTGCACCAGACGAGAGTATTTTTTCAGCCAGATTCATAGGAGACAGACTATACTTGGTTACATTCCAACAGATAGATCCATTCTTTGTAATTGATTTATCAACTGACAAACCAAAGATTCTTGGAGAATTAAAAATTCCAGGATTTTCAAACTATCTGCACCCATATGATAAAGAGCACATAATTGGAGTTGGTAGAGACACTAAAGAAATCGAAAACGGCAGAGTTCAGCAACTGGGAATAAAGATTGCATTGTTTAATGTAAAAGATGTAAAAAATCCCAAAGTTTTAGATGATATAGTAATTGGAGATAGTTCTACATATTCTGAAGCACTAAATAATCATAAAGCATTCTTTTTTGATAATACAAGAAATGTGCTTTCAATTCCAATAAACGGTGATACCAATAGCTTGGAGTCATCAAGCTCAAAGATGTTTGCACCAGAGTATGATCGTTGGAGTGGATTCTATGTGTTTAATTTAGATAAATTAGACGGAATTAACCTCAAAGGAACAATTGCTCACTCTGCTGAGGACTCCAGATATTATGGAATGGGCAATGCAAGATCATTCTATATTGATGATGTTCTATACACGGCATCTGAACAATATCTAATGATGAATGACTTTGATAACTTGGAGAAAATCAATTCAATTAAACTTGAAAACACTGGAAAGTTTATTGAATACATGGAAGATGAGATTTTACGTTAAATCATACCAGATGAACAACTGTTGAAACGCCCCTTCTGTCTATTTCAACATCATTTTCAATTTCACAAATAGTTACTGTAAAGGAAATTACATCACGAGTCTTTGCACTTTCAGCATGGAGATTAAGATTGATATCTAAGAACTCAGATTCTTGAATTGGTAAATCAGTCTCATCAATGTATGCATTACATGTAGATTCTATTCTAAATCGATCATCTTTAAAATGAAATCCAAGTTTTGTTTTTCTACCGTCTCTACCAGTTGCTTTAACATTTACATCAATTATACCAGGTCTTGTTTCAGTGTAACCTGATTTTTGATTTACAAAGACACCTATTTGGAATGGTTTTCCTGCAGTGGATTCGGCCATCTTTTGTATTCCATCGTTCATTACAACATCTACTGCCTTGATTGATTGTGCAACCTTTGCAATCCATTCATTTGTTCTAGTAATGGTTGCACGAATACCTGCACGTCTTCGTTTATCTTCATCTTCTGGCAATTTGTAATAGTCTACCCATGCCTCATAATCATGAGAAATATCCTCTATGAAATCAATACAGGTTCTTCTGTATTCATCAACATTATCGGTTCTCTCTGATGCATCATCAGTACGCATACCATCAAAATCCATCGGCATTGCCATGCTCAGAATTAACCCTAGTTCTAAAAAAACCAACCTTGAAACAAATTAATGATTATAATAGGAAATTTTGCTAGAAAATGTATGATATTTTCAGAAATTGTCACAGATTTGCAAGAGCAATTAAAAAAAGACTTGGCACAAATCAGATTTCTATTAAAGAAGAATCCAGGTATGGGATATGCAAGGATTGTAGAGATTGGAAAAGAAGTAGGAAAAAAATACAATATCAAATTAATTGTGAATTTCCCAAAAGAAGGAAGGATTGAAGAATTTGAAATGTATGGAAAAAGAGATTTGAGTTTAATTATAGATTATGATCTAAAGAGATTTCCAATTGACAGAGAAATAATCAAACAAAAGGCAAATGAGATGCTAGGGGACATTCAGACAGAAGATGCATACATGTACGAAAACAAAGAAGGAGTCAGAGTATTTACAGATAATTGGAAAATAGACATCCTCCCACACTCTGTACACATATGGACTGAATTTAATGAAAATGTTACAGCATTTTGTAATTGGTTATTAGAAAATGCTTATCCTATGAAAAAGAAATAATTTCAGAGATTTTCCAAATCATCTAAAAGCAGTTCAGCTTCTGAGTTTTCTGGTTGTAACTTTAGAATTCGTCTGCAACAATCTATGGCCTCCTCTTTTTGCCCTAAAGCTAAATGAACATTTGTTTTCAGAGTAAGATTCTCCACATCATTATTGTCCAACTCAAATGCTTTTTCAAAATAAGGTAATGCTTTTTTTGGATCCTCGACAATAAAATAAACACTACCCATGATAAACATGAAATCATGATCATCAGAATATTCAGATTCCAAACTCTTTCCTAATTTTACAGCCTCACCATATTCACCATCTCTTAGTAATTTTTTTAGACGACGTTTTGGATGCTTGAAAAGACCTACCATATTATTCCAAATTTTATAGTAGTTATTTGAATGTAGAACTTGGGGAATTACTAATTATACCATGCTTCAGGTTCAGAACCTGAAGATTTTGGTGCCTTATCAGGATTTTCGATCTTCATTATTCCTTCTTTAATTAGGAATTGAATACCTTGAACAAATGAATTATCATCAATGGAGCCATCTGCCCACCATCCGGCATTGTTCTTAATCCAATCAGGTATTTGATTTGAACCTCCACCAGAACCCTGAGAGGTTGGTGGAATCTTCATGATTCCTTCTTTAATTAGGAATTGAATACCTTGAACAAATGAATTATCATCAATGGAGCCATCTGCCCACCATCCGGCATTGTTCTTAATCCAAGATGGAATACTTTGGGTGGAGCTTACATCCTTGGAGTCATAAATTAAAACAGGGATTTGCAGATAATCAGAGGCTCCAGATGGTACAATTCCATCAGGAGCTAAACCATAAACCCATACAACATAATTTGCAGTACCAGGTTTTTCTTTTACAATCATATCAAGGATGTATTGTCCTGAAGGAGAATACAAAAATTGTTTACCTTCTTCTTGTGCCAATGAACGAAGAGGGTTTAGATTGTTATCAACTACTAGAAAATCAAATTGGACTTGATTTAAAAATTCTGTGTCATCATATTTGCTAATAAATTTAATGAGCCATTGCATTTCACATCCCACTACAGGATCTTCAGGACCATAAAATATGTGAATTTGATAATCAAAATTCTTTGTGGGTTTCTTTATGCTAGATGTTTTGTCAAAGTTTACATTACAACCAGCATCTACAAATTCATTTTCAGATGAAAGGACTCCAGAAAAAGGACTTTGTTTAACATTTTCTTTATAGTCCAATAATGAAAATTCGTATTCAGTTGGAGGTATTCCTTCTGATACATGTGTGTAAGTTTTAGCTTTTATTGGGAATGGAAATCCATCTACAATCCAAACTCTGCTTCCAGTACCACCAGTTTTCCAATACATTTGAACAGTTTCCCATGTACCTGCAGGAACAGTAATTGTTTCAATAGCTTTTGGTATTACTTGTTCTCCACCAATGTTTCCAATTTTACCCCACGAAGTAGCTTTGAATTCTTTAGGACCTTTACCTCCAGAACTAGAATCAGAAGTTGCAAAAGCAGATAGCCAAACTACAGAAGATTTGAAGGCTCCACGATAAACACCTAGTTCAATACTACCGCCAGTTGGTTCTGGTGCAATTTTTCCAAGTTCCATTTCACCTACTATTGTTTTACTCCCATCATACACAACAACTTCAGCCAACCATTTGGTTTCACTTCCGACTTGCTTGTCACCTTTAATCCAAATATCCATTTCAAAAGGAGAACATTCCTTGTAATCTACATGGCACATTGAATAGGAAAAGAAATCACCCTGTTTGAGACCTTCACCAGCATACCATTCGCCTTCTTTATTGACACCTCCACCTGAATTGAATTGTGCAAATGCAGATGGAAGAGATAATGATCCAAACAGTAAAGCGACAAATAATGGAATTAGCAGTAACGATCCTTTCAAACCTGAAAAAAATTGTCAAAACGGATAGTTAAAGGTTATTCAAATAAGCAAATATAGAGGAAAATTCACAGTAATTCCAGAAATGTGTGAATGCTCCAAAGTACACTTGTTTGAAGTAGAATTCAAACTAGATGGCATGATTGTTGTGCCAACACACAAAAACTGTGGATTCGGATTAGATGAGAAGCAGGCTGACAAGTTCCAAAAAGAATTAGTGAAATCTTGGGGCTTTGAGGAAGATGAAGATTAATTAAAAAAAATAAAAATAAGATTGTGATAAACTATCGAATTACATACTACCGACAGCTTCTTTACAAACGTCTGTTGTACATTTGCAATCTGCGCTGCATATACAATGACCTTGCATAGCACAATCGCATGAGTAATCTGGGTCGCCGCTATCAGCTTCGCAACCGCATGCTTGATCTACCATGACTAGTGAGTAATCTTACTTGTTTTAAAAGGTTAGTACACAAGATGAGAAATTGAGCCTTCAAAGAATGCCCAACATAGTATTGCATGATTTTTCTATACTATTTGCTTGTTGCTCAACTAAATTTAGATCAGCCTCAACATCAAAGGCTACCTTGAGAATATGAATAAGATCTTGTTCTCTATTCAGATTGTCCTTAATCTTTATGAAATTTTCTTTGTTAATCCATCCCAGGTAAAAATAACAATCAGACAACATGGAGTTGTTTACAAAGTAATCATATTTTTGTTGAATTATTTGAGAGTGATTATTTTTTTCAACCAAATCAGAAAAACCAATAGTAGATTTGAGCATCCTTTCAAGTAGTGGGGGGGTAGCCCTCTCAATTCCCACAGTTTGAGTCACAATTGAGATGTATTCATTGATTTGAGTTTTTTCTAATTTTCGTAATAGATCAAGCATGTGAGATGGACTGATTCTCAAATGGTTAACAGAAGAGATGGCCTCTGCCAGATAAAATGAAGCACATTTTTGCCAGCATGGGCCAAAGGCATCAGAAGACTTTATGGATTCTTTAGTTTTTTGGCAACAAAATAATGATTCAATCAAAGAGTTTTTGGCAAAATCACCATAATACAAAGTACGTTTTTCACTAATCTTTGATAAGAGCATTCTTAGTTCCCAAGATTCATCTTGAATAATTTTAATTCCATCGTATTGCAGTAGTTGTTTTGATTTATTTTCAGATAATGAGCCATGATGAATCATAAGAAACTCATTTTCAAATTTTATTATTTCTTGCCCTAATTTATCATCAAAAATGAAAACATCGTAGTCACAAGAATCATCATTTATCTCAGATATTCTACAACCGCCCAAACCAACTGGAAAACTAGACAATTCATGTTCTACAATGAATTTTTTAATGTCCATAAATTCAATGCATTACCTTTTTTCTATAAAGGAAACAACTCACAAAGTTTTACAAATGCATTCAAAGTCAAAACATTTCCTTTAAATTGAGATTGAATTTGTTTTTCATCAAGCTCCTATAGTGTAGTCCGGTTAAGCATTTTGGCTTCTCAAGCCAAAGACTCGGGTTCAAATCCCGATGGGAGCATTTTAGATTAGGGATTATAGACAGAGCCTTAGAAATGTCACAAAATCTGCCTAATCTAACAAAAACAAATTTGAAAAAATCTAGAAAGGTGTGAAAAACCTTACAATAATCATCTTATCCTCTTGTGAATGAAAAGTGGATGATGACTAGGATTATGATTACCGTAAACCTATCCTTTTTCTGTCTTGGTGAACCAAAGAAGGATAAAGTATAAGATGTATGATTGGAACGATGTCGAATATGCTAATAACAATTATGTATATTCCTAATTCTCGATAGAAATCATCAGCTGAAATAATGTCATCATATGATAAAGATAAAATCAAAAGTGTCACAGAAATAATTATTATGAATCCCAACATGATATCCCAATACCTGTCAAATTCTATTTCAGAAGGTTTCAAACTTTTAGATTTTATTTGCTCATAGAGATCATTTTCAATTTTGTATATGCTATTGTCATAAAGATTTGTAGATTTTTTTGGATAACGGTCAATAAAACAATTAAAAGTATTGCTTTGTATCAACAAAATTCTTTTAATTTTAAATGCATGTTTAAAAGGAATTGAAATCAAAATTTGTATTACACATTCAGATGATTTTAAGAAATCTGTAAAACCTACTTTGCATACGTATCTAGATGTAAAAACTTCAAAACTAGGAAATCAAGGCTTTATTCATCCCGATCAAACTATTCACACCGATGAAAAAACAAATACAAAAATCATGACATTTAGATTTGATTCAAAAAGTATGGAGTCATTTTGGACATTTAGAATACAACCAAAATCCACGTATGATATTATGGGATCTGATCGTAGAGATATCACAGTAAGATATGGATGTGCAATTATACTAAATGCAAAACTAGATAAAAAGTCAAAAAAATCTCTCACTGCAGAGATTAATAAAAAAAGAGAAAGATATTCAATATGATTCAATCCAATAATATTCTAAAATCTAGTAAATTAGAAGGAAAATTTGAAGCTCCTATAATAAAGAAATTAGTGGAATATTTTGAAGATTTAGGTTATGATGCATTACCGCATGCCCGTTTTAATGTCTCATGGGGTAACATTCTATCAGACATTGATGTTTTAATTATAAAAGACAATGTCGTAGGATTAATCGAAGTAAAATCATCTCGAGATAATTTAAAACGCGCAAGAAAACAAGTAGACAACATTAAAGATTATGTAGATTTCGTTTATGTTGCAACAGATTACATTCCTCGTAAATTCCCCTTTAGAAAAATTGGATGGCTGTATGTAAGTGAAAGTGTTTCGGAAATGAAAAAACCATATTTCTTCAAATCCCAACCAGAATATCTATCTGTAGATTGGATACCAAAAAAATGTCTCAGTAGAATGTGCGCTCATAAGGATTTGCCCTGTTCCTCAAATACTACAAAACAAGTTTTGGTTGATAATATCATGGAGGAATCTAATTCAAATCTAAAAGAAGAACTAAAAGAGATTGTCACATGTGGTTTGAATTGCGAAACAGATTGTCCTATCTGGGAATTCCAAAAATAATTAACTTTTCAAAAAATACCAAAATTTTCAAAATCTTCATAAATCTCAACTAGTCAACTGAACAGTATTATTTGAAGCGTTGTTAATCGTCTTTACGATTTTATCAAAATCACATGGTTTTTCTAATATGGTAAAAACCCCTGATTCCCTAAATTTATCAAATAGTCCCGGATCTGCACTACCAGTAAACATGATAACTTTGGCATTAGGATTTATTTTTCGAATGTTTTGAAGTCCGTACAATCCATTAAATTCAGGCATTAAAAAATCCATCAATACAAAATCAGGAGAATATTTTTGGTACAGTTCTACGGCTTCCTTTCCGTTTTGTCCTACAGCCAAAACATCAATGGAATTGAGTGTAAGAAACTCTGAAACTACCTGTGTTAAAGCATGGCTATCATCAATTACAATAACAGTTGGTGGCACAACATTGTATGATAAAATGACATTATGTAACCATGTTTGAACAAAGTAAACAGACTAAAAACAAGTTTTTACGGGCATTTTGAATCAACGTTTCCCGCTTATTTTTACCTGTAATTTCAGAAATTATCTGTGATTAATCCATGATGACCATTTCATGACTTGAGATCATTTTTTTCATATTTTTATTCAAATTTGTGACATTTCTTTTGCTCTGTCTATAATCCCAGCATTTTAGATTATCATCAAAATTGTTTCTTTAAATAATAAAATTTAGAGAAAGAATTAGTGGGATTAAGAGATATCGAATTAAAAGAAGAGTATCGTTCAGACAGAAACGACATCGTAACAGAATTCTTCTTTCCTTGCCTAAGTCAGTGTATAGAATATGATAGATGTGTTGATTTGTTATCAATTCAAACTTTAGCTACAATTTCAATGGCATTTGATAATTTTGCAGGAGGCAAGGCTAAATTAAGAATGATCACAGGTCACAGATTCAAATCAGGGGATCTCAACCTAATTACAAAATTATTTTCTGAAAAATTTACCAAATCATTTGAAGGGAAATTTATCAAAGACACCAAAATTCAAAAAATTCAAGACATTGTAAATAATGGACAAATTGAATTAAAGATTGCAATAACAAATTCAGAGAAAGTTTCAAATTCGTTCTCTGAGAGAATTGGTATTTTCAGAGATGTCGATGATGAAGCAGTTGCATTTACTGGAACATCAAGAGAATCATTTTCGACTAAATCAAGAGATTTTGAATCAGTAGATGTGTTTACATCATGGAATGATAAATCAAGAGTTGAAAGAAAGATGAAAGATTTTCAGGATCTTTGGGATAATAAAACAAAATATGTAGATGTGTATGATTTTATGTTTGCAGAGGAGAATAATCTTTTAAAATATTCATCAGAATGGATATTACAAGATTAGATTTGGAATGATTCTTCTAATCTAGATTTATTTTCATAGAAATTCATTCGATTAATTTTATAGTAGATAACTTCACCTCGGCGCTCAATTACTGCAATTATTGGTTCTTTTCCCATTTGAGTAATATCTTCAATCTTTTTTTGTAGATTGCCCACCTTCTCTTGTTGGCCTTCATTGAGTCCAAAGATTAGAAATTTTGCACCCTTCTCGCCGAAATGTCCCCTTTCATAGACTCTAAAGTCAGAACCAAATCCAAACCCATCTTTTACAACATATCCACGATTTCGTAGATCACGATAAATTAAAAATTTAGTAAGAATATCAGAATCAGTTTTTTGACATATATTCATAAAAGTGTCAAAATCAATTTGTTTTTTTCCTTTCTTTAAAATCAGCCTTTTAGAATATAATAAAAATAAAGTTTCAAATTGTTTTAAAAATAATTTTTCATTTTCAATTTCACCATATCCCTTTAGATCAAGTTCATGAATCATATTTTTATCAGAAATACAAGTTTGCTCAGAAATCATCTCACCGTTTACTAGAGGAGTCTCTTCCATGATGATGAGAAAATCAAAGGATTTCCATATAAGCATTGGAAAATATAGGCAGATATTGACTCACCGTTAAAATATGGGCCTTTTGGTTTGAGAACATAATGCATGGAGCCAATTATAGAACTGCAACTGGACAAGTATTCACTAGAAAGGAGTACATTAAAGGCAAACCACAGATCAAAATTGCAAAATTTCAAGGTGGTAAAAGAGGAGTTTACAAATATTGTGTTCAGTTACTAATCAATGAAAAGATCCAGATCAGACATATGGCAATTGAATCAACTAGATTGGCAGCAAACAAAACACTGGAAAAGACTACTGGTGAAACAGGTTACTATTCAAGATTAAGAATTTATCCACATAATTTACTTCGAGAAAACAAACAGATTGCAACTGCAGGTGCAGATAGGGTTTCTGAAGGAATGCGAAGATCATGGGGTAAAGCAGTTAGCTTAGGAGCTAGAGTAAAACAAGGACAATGCATCATGGAAATGTTTGTAGATACTGAGCCATATTTAGAAGCAGCTAAAAAAGCACTTCACGGTGCATGTGTAAAATTACCAGGAACCCCAACCATCAAAGTAATAGAGTGGAATAAACAATCACCATAAATTTTCCAAATCAGATCTTTTACTTTTAACAAATTCTAAAAATTCATTAAATTCATCTTTTGTTGGTTCACGATTCAGAATTCTTTTTGATTGGTAATAGAAAGCATTGTAGATTCGTCCAACAATTACACCAAGGGCAAATGATTTTGAATCATCAATGTTTGAAAGTAATTTAATTAATTCTTTAATTTCATCTTTGTTTGAAAGTGAATCTTGGATTTTTTGTTCTATTTTATCAAGAAGAGTTTCATCCATAGAATATCTTGATTGGAATAGTTAAAAACAGTTTAATATCCAAATTCAACCTCTAGGGTTGTTGCAGTTATAGTACAGTCTGGTTAGTACTCGTGCTTGCCAAGTACGTGACCCGGGTTCAAATCCCGGTAACTGCACCATCTACTTTTGATTTTTTGGAATTAGTGCGTTTTTGATAATTTCTAATGCATCCTGAGCTTTTTCTGGACGCGGTAATTGTATCATAAACACATTATCTTTTCCATAATTTGATTTGGGTGAAGATAGTGCAAACATAGATGTTTTTGATAGAGTTACAAAAAAGTCAAGATGTGTTTTTGCATTAATCAAAAACTTTTCAACAATGTTTCCTTTTGAGAATGTCAATACAACTTCAACGAAAACATTTCCTAATCCATCTTGTAATATGTTAAGATCAGTGTTAATAGACAAAGACTGTCCTGCAACCTTGGCGAGCATATCATCATATTTTTTTTCTTCAATAATTATACAAGATGTTTCTTTACCGTCAAAATCAAAAGTAGTGATTCCATCGTGTGCTTGTTCCATTAGTTTTTTTAATTCATCAGACATCTTTCTTTTCCTCTACTTTAGGTACTATTTTATCTCCAGCTTTTACTAAAAAGGGGGAAATAAAAGCAGTGATGATAGAAATAATACCAATTAACGGGAATAAGAAAGCACTAACTGCCCCTATATCGACTCCAACCTTTACAATCACAATTGAAAATTCACCCCTTGGAGCAGCTAACGTAAATGCAGAACGAATTGCTTTACCACGTCTTTGTTGAAAGATAATATTTCCAACCAAATTCCCACCAAACTTCATTCCTGTTGCAACTGCTATCAAGGCAATTGCAATGAAAATATAGTTTTCAAGTTCAGATACATCCATCAAGGCACCAACGGAAATAAAGAAAATTGCCACAAACATGTCTTTTATTGGACTGGCAAGTAATTTTGCTACTTCGGCAGATTTTGATTCAGCTACTAGCACACCTGCCAAAAATGCCCCTATGGCAACAGATAATCCAACAATGTTTGCTAGTAGTGCATATCCAAAACATACACCTAAAACACTGAGCAGTAAAATCTCACGATGCTCAGCTGCTGCAACTTTATCAATTAATGGCGGAATTACTCTAGTTCCAATGGTAAATGTTCCAACTATTAGACCAGCAGCAACCAGTGCAATGATAATAACTGATTCAATAGAGATGGTTCCAACTAAAGCAATTGACTGTAAAGATGAAATTAGAATAACGGCAATAATATCCTCTACAATCAAAATTCCCAAAACAAGAATAGAAGATTCGTTTCTGATCCTCCCCATCTCTTCTAAAATTTTGACAATTATTGCAGTACTGGAAATAGATAGTGCTGCTGAAATAAACAATGCATCTAAAAAGCCCAAACCCAATGTAGTTGCAGCATAAAATACCACACCTAAAGTAGAAAATAATCCCAAAGTTCCAACACCTACTGCGACTCTTCCAATACTTTTGATCTTTGCATATGGAAATTCAATTCCAATTACAAAAAGAAGTAAAATTACACCAATCTCAGCAAAAAGATTCAATGCTGAAATGTTAGATAGTATTCCCACACCACCCAAAGAATCAGTAGAAGGACCACCCTCAGGTAGCACCCATGACCAAAACGGGGAGAGAGGACCAATAAGCATTCCAGCAAAAAGATATCCAATTATTAGCGGTTGGCGGATTTTAAAAAAAGCTAGGGTAACTACGGCACCAATTATCATGATAAATGCTAAATCAGTGACAAATGATGCATGCGGAAGTTCAGGAGTGATTTGTTCAATTAAACTATTTACAGTTGTGTTAAGTGAGCTATGAATTTCACTAGTATCTAACTGAAGTGAAATGTTTTGCATGTATTCAATTAACAAATTTCTTTAAAAATGATTTCTGATAGAATTTGAAATTAAAATAAACAAATGACAAATATCTGAGAATAGCCTCAATAGGCATAATCTTTAACCTCTTTATGATCATTTATCATAATGATTTTGCAGAGTGATGATTAGGTCATCTGAATATTATGTGGAGAAACGACCTGGGGTATCTGACTGCAACATTGGTTACGTCATAATCACCTGAGTATTAATAGTACGGTACTATACCGTACTATATGATTCAATGTGAATATTGTACAAGAGGGTTTATCGAAACAGCAAATGGATTGGCTGAGAAGACCTTTCATGAGTTACTACACGAACCAACTGTTGTAAACAAGTAACTCATTACATTTTTTATTTTAGACCCAACTTTTTTATCATCATTTTTTAATTGATTGTATATGGCTGCTAAAACCACAACAAAAAAGGCATCAACAACACCAAAAAAAGCTGTCAAAAAAGTTTCGAAAGAACCAACACCATCAGCATTATTAAAGAAAGTGGCATCGGTTTCAGATTCGAATAAGGCATTACAAAAAGAGATCAAAGTAATGTCAAAAATTTTTGGAGAAAATCAAAAAGTACTATTGTCAATGAAAGGTATGATTGATACACTTTCATCAACACTAGAATATATTCAAAAGCAATCAAAACAAATCAACATTATAGAAGATGATACTCAAAAACTATATGCAGGATTAAATCAAGTTAGAACTCAAACAAATCTTGTAAGTAAAATAAATGAGCAAACTACAAAACTACAAGATGAAATAAATAAAATTTCTGAGATTCAAAAAACAACAAAGCCTCAAGAATTATCTCAGCAAGTACAAGATAGTATGAATTCAATTAAGAATAATTCTCAAATGATTATAAAAATTGCACAAAGAATTGATGAAGTGAGAGATGACATGAGAAAAGTTTCTGGGAAAACAGATTCATTTTTAGAAATTAGTTCTGAGATGAATAAGTTAAAAAATAATCTAGAGGAAATTTCAGATAAAACTGCAAAACTTGATACTGGAAATCAAATCATACAAAGCCTCAAGCAAGAATTTGAAAGAATTGCAGAAAGTGCAATCTCAACAACAGATCTTAATGCAGAATTAGAAGCAATCAAAGTTACAATTGATTCAATCTCTTCAAAAGCATCAAAAATTGATTCACTTGGAGGAGTAATTGATGGGCTAAAACAGCAATTTGATACAATCTCTGAAAATGCAAAATCTGCTGAAAACCTTAGTGTGCAGACTATGAGGGATTTGGGAGGAAAAATAGATAAAATCGAGACTGAGATTGGAGGATTATCACATAGAGCAGATTCAACAGCATTTGTTGGTGAGGGTCTCAAATCAGTCCAAGAGGACATTTCAAATTTCAAACAGAATGTCTTTGATAAAACAAATAGTATTGAACAAAAAATAGCCTCAGCATCAGACATTCTAAAAAGACAAGATGCATCAACTGCAGAATTTCATAAAAAATCAGAAAAATTATTTGAAGAAATACAGTCAATTAAAAATGTCACAAACAAGGCCACAAGTGATTCATCTAAAGAAATGATGGCATTGCTAAAACTTTCAGAATATCAATCAAATGTTAGAATGAATTCTGAATCAAAATATGGTGAATTAAAAGACATTGAAAACATGGCAGCACAAACGGCAGACATTGTGAATCTATTTGATAAGATTTCCATAGAAGCAGGTGAAAAGATTCCACTCCCGCAAGAAGTAAGACAATGGGCAGTAAGTAAAATGCTTGATTGTGCAGATAGATGGGAAGTTAGATTCAGTGATGTATATTCAATTTTAACTAATGCAATAGGCAGAGACATGTTAAAAGAAACAATTAGAATTCAACAAGTAAGAGACATTTATGGAATTAGAGCAGTCGATGAACTAAGAAAGGATCTAAACATTCCTTAAACTCCAGACTCATCAATTTCTTTGAATTGTTGTTTCTTTTTCTTTAATGCAGCAAAGATTCCCAATATTGCTGCAATCCAAATTGTACTAAACATAATATTTGCAACACTAACGTACATGTATGGTGTTGCATCCATAATATTGGTTTTCAAGGATATTGCTCTATCGTTGATATCTAGCATTCCTGTATGATATGCAGAACTATCCTTTGGGACAGTTGAAATTTTTTCAATACTTGCAACTAATGTATTTACATCATTTTGTATTCTAAGCAAGTTTGTAGATTCTGTAGCAAATATCCAAACAGGGTTTTTAGAAATTACTTCGCCATTTACATCAGTTTTTTCAGGTACTTTTTCCATAACTAGGGCTAAATCTTCTTGAATAGCAGTTAGATGATTCTTGATTGCAACAGGATCAGATGACCCGACAATACCATCAAGATGACCTCTAATTCTATCTAGAGGATAGATGTCAGTATTATATCCATAAATCGCCATAAATCCTCCAAAAATAATAATTCCTACAATTCCAATCATAGAAAGTTTGTAAACAGTGTTTGCCATTTTTTCCTTCTTAGTTTTTGGTCGTGGTTTACTTGATTTATTTCTTTTAAATCGCGTATGAGACAAGCTCATGTATGCAATATAGAAAAATCCTGTTGCCTGTAACCCAATAATAGGGACAAAGATAGGATTATTGGAAAAAACAGCGATGAATATTCCCAATATACCATATACTCCAAAAAAGATCTCAAGTAACGTAACTTGTGAGAAAGGTAAATTGTATGCATTATCTTTCCAATCATCTTTTGTTTTTAGCATCCCATATTTTGGAGTTCTAAGAAATTCATTTTTCTTTCCAACAACTGCATCAAATACTGCAACTGTATTATTTACAGACATTCCAGCATTGTAAATTAATAGTGCTGGCAGTATCTTAGATTTAGACTTCCAAGATTTTTTATACATACCTTGCATGATCATAATATAAGCACCAGGTCCCATTGCAAGATATGTTGCAATAGTAATTGCAGGCAAAAAACTAATCACATAAAGATTAACTTGTCCTGCAAGTAAAATTGGTAAAGCCAAAAATTGTATCAACATTAATGGGTAAACTATATGACGAGTCAATTGAATAAATGCCTGAATTTTAGCTTCAACTGCAACTTTACGTTTTAGTGCAATATCAGAAAGTAATTTGATTGCACACTGAATGGAGCCTTTTGCCCAACGGAATTGTTGTCTTTTTGCAGCATTCATCTGTACAGGAAGCTCTGCATCAACTACAATGTCAGGAAGAAACAGACACTTCCAGCCTTTCATTTGTGCCCGATAACTAAGATCAAGATCTTCAACTAGTGTTGCAGTATGCCACCCTCCTGCATCTTCGATGCAATCACATCTCCAGATTCCTGCAGTACCATTAAAATTCATAAATAAATGAGAATTGCTTTTAGCTTTTTGTTCTATTAGAAAATGAAAATCAAGACTAAGTGCTTGTGCTTGAGTTATTGCTGAATAGTTTTCATTTACATGTCCCCATCTACATTGAACTAGGCCAATCTTTGAATTTGTAAAGTGAGGTATTGCACGTTTAAGAAACCATGTTGGCGGAATAAAATCAGCATCAAAAATTGCAACAAGTTCTGTGTCAGTTGATTTCATTGCATGTTTTAGTGCACCGGCCTTGTAACCACTTCTAGTTTCACGTCGTATATGCTCTATTTGAAATCCCTGATTTTTGTAATCATCAACTGCATCTGCAAGTAAATCAACTGTGTCATCATCTGAATCATCCAATACCATAATTCTCATTTTGTCTTTTGGGTAATCCAAATTGCAAACTGCATCTACCAATCTTTTTGCAACATATTTTTCATTGTATATTGGGAGTTGGATAGTGATTGTCGGATCACCCCAATCAGTTGTTGTTAGAATCTCATTTCTTTTTCTTGAAAGAAATGCGAGATAGTAAAAATTACAGGTATACGCAGTAATAATAATAGCAGATAAGATGAAAAGATCAAAAACAAACGCTGTGAAAGGATTGATTGCCATATCCCTAATCTCTCAAAATGACTAGTCGCTATTTATAGTTGCAATAATAGATTATTTCTGCTCAAAGATCTTGATTGCCTGTGGTGGGCACACACCCTCACATGCAAGACAAAAGATACAGTCAGGTTCTTTTGACATTAGGGGTTTTTTGTCAGATGCAGGATTTCCAGGAGTGTCAAACCACTCATAGACTCCTACGGGACATGCTTCAATACAACCACCATCTGCAATACAAATATCATAATCTACTGAAACAAACTCTCCCCAAACACCCATGATTCCGTTGCTTGTACCTTTTCGTCCCCAAGTCTTGATGGTATGTTCTGGTGCTTCATATGCAGCAGATGGTTTTATTTTTGCTTTAAATTCCACATCAATAGGACCTGGTTTTGCACCATCTGGAATTTCAATATCACCTTCATCTTCTTCAACATCATCATCTTTTGCTTCAACTGGTTTTGGTTTTGCACCAAGAACAATTTTTGCTAAGGGGGTCAATTCTTCTAGTTTTTGGATTGCAGCAACTTCAGAAATCTTTTCAGTCTTTGCAAAATGAGATACCATCTTGTCGGCCAAAATAGTATTTCGTAAAATAGTATCAATTACCATTTTTGCAAAATGGTCTGCTTTCTTTCTATAGTCCTTGACCCAATTTGGATCACCGAATTTTTCAATTGGAAATATTTGATAAATAATATCAACAACTTCGCCAGTAACAATTTCCACAGTTACTGAAAGATCAACTTCTTCGTATCCTTTAGCATCAACATCATCCATGTTTTGCTCCTTCCAACGATATGTAGCGTAAATCCTATCTGCATACATGTCCATTTCAAATGCTTTTTTGAGACCATCATGTACGGATTTCAGTTCCACTGGTTCTTCTAATTTAATTGGTAATCGGTATAATCCAAGTTTGTATCCATGTAAAGGATAAACTCCACGCTTTGCTGTTGGGGCCTCCATGGTGTAAACTCGATCTTTTAAAAGTAAAGACATCTAATCTTGATAATTTGATTTTAGTTAAAAAGGTTATCAGTCATCGTCTGGACACGTTAACTCTCTGAGTTCGGTGTATTTTTTTTCCATGGCTTCAGCATGCTCTAAAACTTTGGATTGATCGTGTGAATCCTTTGGAAAGTACCATCTAATTACAACCCAATGGCCAATCCCATCCATATCATGGATCATTCCCTTGTCGGCTTTGACGTTTAATTTCTCATCAATTGAAGTCTCCTTAATGGTGAGACCTCTTTTTGTTTTATCCTCTAAAATGAAATTAGTGATACCATCCTTGATAAAATAGAAACTGCCTTTCTCAAGAATCGGAAGGTCTAATAGCAATTTATTTTTCCACAGGATTTCCTATCATGTTACCCCATTCAGTCCAAGAACCATCATAGTTTCGAACCTTGGGATAACCAAGTAGGTATTTTAGAACAAACCAGCTATGAGAAGATCTTTCGCCAATTCTACAATAACAAATCACATCTTTATCAGGAGTGACACCTTTTGGTTCATAGTTCTGTCTTAGTTCTTCAATTGTTTTGAAAGTTCCATCAGCATCATTTACTGCAGTTGCCCATGGAATATTGTTTGCACCTGGAATATGTCCGCCCCTTTGTGCATGTTCCATTGGATATTCTGGAGGAGCTGTAATTTGACCAGTAAATTCTGCAGGTGATCTGACATCAACCATTACAGTATCTTCTTTGTCTAATGCACGACTTACATCAAATAGATAAGCTCGGAGCCCTTCATCTGGAGGTTGTGCAATGTATTTTGTTGGTGGCAATTGTGGTTCATCAGTAGTATAATCTTTATTTTCTAACTCCCATTTCTTTCTACCACCATTCATAATTTTGATATTCTCATGGCCATAAATTTTGAAAACCCAAAAAACAAATGCTGCAAACCAGTTGTTAAAATCACCGTAAAGAATTACTTCAGTATCAGCTGTAATTCCATTTTTAGCCATTAAAGCCTCAAACTGTTTTTTGCCGATTATATCTCTTGTAACTGGATCATTAATGTCACGTTTCCACCAAATCAGAGTTGCGCCATTTATGTGACCTTTTTGATATCCATTGACAGGATCATAATCAACTTCTACTAATTTTCTATTTTCGTTTGGAGGGTTTTGTGATACCCATTCAGTATCAACTAAAACTTCAGGATGTGCGTAACTCATGATATTTTTGCCATTGTTTTCATACTTATTTGTTTTTTTCCAAAAATCCTCAAAAATATCATTTTTAAGTACAATGGAATTCAGTAGAACTGCTTGAAGCTTCAAAAAGTTGCAGTGGTAAGTAAAGTAGGTTCAAAAGATTCAGAAAAGGCTGCAAAGGATGTCGTAAAAAAGTTTTTGGCAAAAAACTCTACAGTATATACAATTTCTCCAATCGAGGTCGAAGGGGCAATAGAGATTGAAGATTTATCAGAATTAAAAAAAATAAAACTAGACCTAGTAATTACCCTTGGGGGCGATGGTACAACACTCAGAGTTTTTAGAAATCTCCAAAATGAGACACCAATTTTGACTATAAACGTAGGGGGTAACAGAGGTATTTTAGCTGAAATCACAATTGAAGAAATAGATGATGCGATAAATCAAATTTTAAAAGATAATTTCTTTTTAGATAAACGAATTAGAGTAGTGGCATCATGTGGGGGAGTAGAATTCCCACCTGCATTAAATGAAATATACATCAGTAGAGTGAACTTGACTAAAACTGCACAGATTGAAATCAAATTTCAAAATGATACAGTAACACAAAAAATGGATGGCGTAATCATTGCAACACCTAGTGGATCAACAGGTCATTCATTTTCATTAGGAGGTCCAATTTTACATGAAAGTTTGAATGTTTTAATAATCACACCTGTCGCACCAGTATACAGATTAGCATCAATTGTAGTGCCAGATGAGAAAATTGAAATAAGTTGTTCGCATGATTGCAACATTGCAATGGATGCACAAGTGATCAAAACTGCAGGTTATGAAGAACCAATCATTATCAAAAAATACAACAAACCGGCAGTCTTTGTTAGATTAAAAAAACGGGGGCTAAGGCAAATGAGTAAACTTGGATTTTAGAATTTTAGACGCTAGTGCATTTTATGCAGGGGTTCCATTTGGATCAGCAGATGATTGTTACACAACTTCTCTAGTATATGATGAAATAAAACATATTAAAAAAAATCAAGATGCACTTGGAACTTTACTTGAAACAAATAGATTAAAAATTCGAGAGCCTGACAAGGAATCAACGGTAGCAGCTGTAAAAGCTGCAAGGGATACTGGAGACTATCAGCAACTATCAAAACAAGATGTATCGATAATTGCATTGTGTATTGAACTAAATGGAGAGATAATTAGCGACGATTTTGCAATTTCAAATGTTGCAAGAAATATAGGTTTGAAAATATCGCCAATAATGACTCAAGGCATTACTGATGTTGGAAAATGGGTTCATTATTGTCCTGGATGTAGAACAAACCATCAATCAGGGAGCGAATGTCCAATGTGCGGAACTCCATTAAAGAGAAAATTACTCAAGGGGTAATTTTTTTCCATTCCATTCTGCAAATGAACCATCATAGAGTTTTATGTTTTCAAATCCTGCAATTTTGAGTTGTAAAAATAGATTTGATGCCCGGTGTCCATGCATGCAATAACAAACTATCTCTTTGTCTTTTGAGACATTATTTTGTAAAAATAAATCATCAAGAAATTCTTTGGTGCGAAATAAATTTCCATCATAGCCAATACCTTCAGTAAATGGAATAAGTTTTGAGTTGGGCAGATGCCCACCCATAAATTCTTGAGGACTTCGTGCATCTAAAATTTCAAAACTAGTCAAATGATCTTTTAGAAAGTCAGATTCTATTCGAATTTTGTCATTTATTGTTGGAGTAAATTTTGTAGATTTTGGAATTGTTGTTTGGCGCTTTAATTCAAATCCATGTTTTTGTAAATCAGATGAATTTGAATTTAGAAGGTATGTTTTTTCATGTCCATAATATAAAAATGTCCAAACAATTCTTGCAACAGATGGATCCATAGCATCTCCAATTAATATGACAGTTTTTGTTTCATCAATTCCCATATTGCTAAAGAGTTCAATGATTTTTTCTTGTTCAATTACCAAATTAGAGCCAAATTCATCAAATCGAATTACCTGTTCTATTGAAAGAGATTGAGCATTTGAAAGATGCCCATAAAGAAACATTGTTTTTGGACGGGTATCTATAATCACAACTTCAGGATCAAATTGATGTTCTTTGAGCCAATCAACTGTTACTAACATGATAATTCATCTTTTCTAAATTATTAATTTGTATCATTCATCATGTAAAGTTTTTTGGTTAGATTTTTTCAGATGTTTACTTTTTGAATCAAGAACGGTTTTTATTTTCTTTGCTCGTGCTTCCCCTAATCCTTCAACTTTTGCCAAATCAGCAGTTGTCGCAGTAAAAACTTTCAGTGGAGTTCCAAACTTCTCAAGCATTCTAACTGCAAATTTTTCTCCAATTCCAGGTAAACTGCAAAGTGATGATAATTGTTGCCGTTCTAGATCAGATGATTTTTTTATTTTTTTCAGATAGGGTCCTTTGTGGGATTCTTTTCTAGAACACATCGATACCAATAATTTAGCAGTGTGTGCAGCACTCGGAGTAGGAATAACTGGAATTTTAAAATCAAGAACTACTGTAGAAATTGCACCATAGAAAATCAAAGGATTTTCAGTAATTTCTTCAATCTCATCTACATTTCCCTCCATGAGAACAATAGGATTCTCAAAATGTTCCTTTAATCTTGAACATTGATCAAAAAGTCTTCCATCAAATACAGAAGCCATTAGATCACGAATGCTTTTTCGTTCAATAATTGTTTCAGGAGCAACAATGTAATCACCAATAGGAAGTGTTTTCATCTCAAGATTCATTCCAACGGATTTTAAGAGTTCAGGAATTCCACTTTTACGTTCCCTCTCATCCACAATAATTCGAAGATTCTCTAATTTCACAAATAGTATTTGGAATGAATTGTTAATATCTTATGTGAAATGGTATGGAAGATTATTTTCTAGGATTATCTTCTGTTGGTGGTGCGGGATTTTCTGAACCCCCTTTCATCATTTCGGTAATTTTTGTTTCTTGTTCTTTAAGAGATTCTTTAAGACGTTCTTCTTGTTTATCAAGTACAGTTACACGTGTTTTTGCCATTTCTGCTTTCTCTTCTAATTCATCAATTAGTTGTTGTTTGGTTGATTTTATCAAAACAGTTCCAGCTTGTTTAAAGACGGCATCACTATCTGTAACTTTTTTCAATTCATCTAATGCCTTTGCTGTTTCTGCTTTTTCCATCTCAAGATGTTGTTTTTGTGTCATAACTGCTTGAAGATTCTGTTGAGATTGTTGCAGTTTCATAATTTGCTCTTGAAGCCACGGAGGCATTTGTGGTGATGACATAACTAATCAAAAATTTTGTTTCATTATATCTTTACCGATTCAATTGAATCATAACTTGCCTGGATTAGTCTAAGAGTCGAATTAAGATTTGCTCGGAGATGAGTTAGTTGTGGGGATTCAGATGTAATCTCAATTTTTCCATTAAACAGTATCTTGGTTTTTACAGGATTTTCAGGATAAAATTCGTTATCAGTATTTACAGAATCATAAATTGCCTTACTCTTGTCTTTTGCATCAACTATGATTTTTGCACTAAAGTTTAATGTCATATGCAGTTCCGGCTACTTTATAGCTGCATTTTTTGCAAGACCAGATACCAACAGCATCCCTACCAAAAGTTTTTGAGCCACATTCAGGACAGGTTCTTTTTTCTTTGAGTTGGAGATGGATTTTTGTATATTGTTTTCTAAGCTTAATTCCGTAACGAGCTCCCAATCCTTTAAGTGATTTTTTTGCTTTTGCCATTTTATTGACCTGCCGTTTGGGCTTGTTTTAATTTTTCTCTTATTTTTGCACCTACTCTAACTGAAATTTCACCACATTGGTTAATTTCTTCTTGTGTGAATCCATCAAATCCACCTTTTTGTAATGCACAGATATTTCCATCGCCATCAGTAGTAATTGTAATTCTAGCATCCATACTTTCCCATTCATCGCCATTTGGATCAACAATAATGTGGTTTCCTATTTTTCCCATAGTTACAGATACTGGGATTGTAGTAATTGGTAAGGGAGTGTCTTCACCCTCTACAAGTGCAGGCATATCATTAACCCAATTCCATTTTGGAGTTTTTGAGGTAAGTAATGCAGCTACACTAGCATAAGAGCAAGCATCAAAGAGATTTCCATCATAATCAACTACAACATTGTCAGCAAAAACACCGATAACTGATTTGTCTTTCTCTATTACTAATTGCGAAACATCAACCATGTGACTTTCTCTAATTCCTCTATCAACAACTCTTGCTAATTCAATAACGTGTGGTTGTGGAGGTCCAGTTTCTACAGTAGGATGTGAAAGTGGTAAAAGTTCAGCGGTACAAATGAAAAGACCTTTGTCACCAGTATCAGGAAAAGGTCTATCTGGTTGAATTTTTACTCCGCAAACTACTTCTGTATCACCAAGAAAAACTCTTGCAGAACCGTTTGCTTTTGGAATAGCATTTGTTTCAATTCTAATTTCTCTTGGTTCATCAAGAGATCTACCATCTACTCTTTTTCCTTGGTCAAGTAACTGAAGAATTTGGGATTTCTTTAGATCGTCAAGGACAGAGGTAGATGTCATTTTTAATCGGCTCCGTTTCCAAAGTATTTGTCTTGAAGTGCTTTCTTTTGAAGTTCATAAACAATTTTACATCCATCAACTCCAACTTTAACACATTTTTTGTATTCTTCAGGAGTAAGAACACCATCTAATTGTAATAATGTAATTTTTTCAAGACTGGGCATATAACCAATTGGCATATCTGCTTGACCTGCCTGATCTTCTTCATTGTTAACATCTAAAACTATAGTATCTGCAACTTTTCCTGCTGCACAAGCTGCAACCATATCTCTCATTGGAATTCCAGCATCGGCTAGTGCAACTGATGCTGCTGAAAGTGCAGCACAACGAGTTCCACCATCGGCTTGTAAAACTTCAATGAAAACATCAACTGCAGTTCTTGGGAATTTTTCTAGCATAACTGCAGGTTCTAATGCTTCTTTGATTACTTTGGAAATTTCAATCTCTCTTCTTGAAGGAGCAGGGTTTTTTCTTTCTCCAACAGAGAAAGGCTCCATATGATATCTAACTCTTAAAATCCCAGTATCAGTATTTGACATATGTTTTGGGTGAACATCTCTTGGGCCAAAAACACCAACTAGTATTTTATTATCACCAAATTCAATGTAAGCAGAGCCATCTGCATTTTTAAGTCCTCCAGCTTTAATCATTATTCGTCTTGGCTCATCTACTTTACGGCCATCACAACGTATACCATTCTCGTCCAATAGGACCATTGTTGCGTCTCTTCCGCCCATTATGATTCACCTTTTGATTCTAACATTTCTTTCACTTGATCAGTCAAATTAGCAACATGTGCTTTTTCATTAACCATTTCGATTGCCTTTTTAGCCTTTAATAATCCCTCGGGAGACTCGCATGAAACAACCACCCAGCCATTCTGACCAATTGTAATTGCAGCATCAGTTGCCATCTCGATCATCTGGATCATAGTGCCTCTTTTTCCAATTAGGCGTGGAACCTTGCTTGGAGAGATTTTTACCAAGTCTCCAGTATCAATTTTACCTAAATCTCTATCAGAAATTGTAACTAGTGGATCACGTGTTCTATCAAAATTTGCAATTCTTGCTGCAACCAAGTCACCGGACTTTAGTTTGGATGAAAGTTCATCGGCATGAGCAGAAAAGTCTCGTCCAAATACATCTTGGGCAGGTAGGAATCCAACATAGCATGAATTAATGTCAAGCTCCCATGAAAGAGAAGTATGAGAAATTACTTTACCTATAACTAAATCATTGATTTTTGGAATATATTTTCCGGTAAGTGGGATCACCTTAACTGAATCATCATAAATTTCAGAAATTCCAATAGTAGTTGAGATTATCTTATTTCCTTGAAGTTCTACATTTTGTTCAGGTCTAAATGGGCCTGTAGTTACTACATCGCCTGGAATAACGTATTTTCTTTTATTATCCATTATTTCATTACCTCAACTGTAGCAGAACCTTTGGTTATAGAGCCCAATCTATCAATCACGTTTGGCCTTGCTGCAGCGGGTATTTCAAGTATTGCTTTTAGTGAACCATTATTTTGCCATTCTTCTTTGGAAAGAGAACCTACTGATTTTAAAACTGCATAAGATTGAGATGCATATTGTGCAGGAATTGTAATTTCTAATTTAAGATTCTCAGATTTTAGAGCAATTATAGAACGCAGTTTTTCAACTAGATCTTTTACCTGTTCATCTACAGTTTTGTGAGGATCAATTGATACTCTACCATCTTTCATGGCCTGCTCGATTCTTAATGGGGGATGTGGAAGATGAGTCCTAGGATCGACATATGTTTTAGCAATAAAGGTTACAATCTGTTTTCGTTTCTCTTCAATCATTTTTTTTCTTTGATCAGTTGTGAGATTCAAATCTCCTTTCTTGAGAATTATCTCAGCAATTTCTGCTGAGTCTTCAGTTTTGAAAGCATGCTGTAATTTCTCAGCAGTGGGCCTGGTACCTTTACTAGCATCAGTATAAATTTCATCAGAGACTAAGATTGATGATATATCCTTTTTCTTACCTAACCGATAATCTAAAGCAGGATCTGGCTTTACCATAATTTCAAACTTTTCTCCCTCAAAGGAGTATCTAACCAAGGTATAATCTGCCATGTCTAAAACATCTACGATAATTTGGTATTTATCTATACGTAAAACTAGCTAGATTTTTATGTGGACTTTGAAGATTTTTTACAAGATTTGTCATCCTTAGAGGTAATTAGCAAAGATAATCAGAAAATAGCTGTAAAGCTAAAAGGAGTACCATTGCAATATGCAAATGCACTCAGACGTGTATGTCTTAATGGTGTACCAGTATTTGCTATTGATACGGTTGACATACTTGAAAATTCTTCGGTGCTACCGGATGAAGGGCTTGCTCACAGACTAGGATTAATTCCTTTAAAGACAGATTTGAGTAGATTTAATGAACCATCAAAATGTGATTGTAAAAGTGAAACCGGATGTACAAATTGTAGAGTAATGTTAGTTTTAGATTCTGGCGACTCGGACGTCACAAGAACCATCCTTTCAAATGAGTTATCTTCTGAGGATGAGTCAATAAAACCAGTTTCAGACAAAATCCCTATTGTCCAATTAGCTCCAGGTCAACGAATCAAAATTGAATGTTATGCAAGACTTGGACGTGGAACAGAACATGCAAAATGGAATTCTGCAAATATTTCTACAATTATTGACACGGATAAAGAAGATGAAAAAATTCTCACAGTAGAGTCAACAGGATCATTAAATCCTGAGCAAATTATTCTTGCAGGAGTAGATGAAGTTAGCAACAACTTAGGTCAATTCAAAGAAACGATTGACCAGATTCAAGAGTAAAATAAGCATAGACATTATATTTGGGTTTCAAGGCGGATTATTCACATGACTAATCAAGTAGTTATACGCATGGCAAAAGATCTTAAAAAAGCATCAGCTAAAAATGATGCTCCAATTTGGGCAAAATTAGCCGAATATGCATTAAAGCCATCCATAGCAAGAAGAGATCTAAACTTGAATAGAATCGGTCAATTAACAAAAGAAAATGATACAGTAGTATTTCCAGGAAAAGTTCTTGGAACAGGCATTGTTCCTCACAAAATTACATTATTCTCATTTGCAATTTCAAATTCTGCTGCAAGTAAAATCATAGAAAAAGGTGGAAAAATTATCAGTTATTCAGATTTGATTGAGCAAAACCCAACAGGAAAAGGAGTTGTACTACTTGGCTAATGGTAGAATAAACAAATCCACAAGAATGTCTAAACAAGAAACAGTTGTTAGAACAGACAGACCAATTGTTGTAGATGCAACAAATCACATTGCAGGAAGACTATCATCTTATGTTGCAAAATTACTCATTCAAGGAAACAGGGTTTCAGTTGTCAATTGTGAAAAAATTATGATGAGCGGCACAAGAGCAAACCAAATCAAAGAGTATAGAGAATTTTTAGAGATTAACAGTATTATCAATTACAAACATGGACCGGTCCACTATAGAAGGCCCGATACTTTGATTGCAAAAATGATTCGTCAAATGTTACCATTTGATAGAAAACCATCTGGAAAAGAATCATATCAAAGATTAAGAACATACATTGGCTCTCCAAAACAAATTAAATCACTTGAAAAAATTCAATTTGAGAAAGCAATAATTAAAAGAACTGCAGCAAACTATACAACATTGGGCGAATTATGCAGAGTGATTGGGTGGACTGAATGACAACTCCAAAAACTGAAATTTATTTTGCAACTAGAAAAAGAGCTAGTGCCCATGTGTACATTACTAAAGGAAAAGGCAAAGTAAGAATTAACAATGTTCCAGTAGAGATGATTCCTCAAGAGACTGCACGTGAAGTAATTTTAGGACCACTAGAAATTACGGGTGATTTGAGGGACAAAATTGATATTTCTGTTAGAGTTAGAGGCGGAGGTTTTATGGGTCAAGCCAGTGCAACTGCAACTGGAATTACCAGAGCACTAATTGGATGGACCAAGTCTAAGAAAGAACCAAAAGAACATCCACTTCCAAAATCTACTAGAGATGATCTTCGAAAACGAATCACTGAATTTGACAAATACCTAGTCAGTGGAGACGCCAGACAGAAAGAACCAAAGAAATTTGGCGGACCTGGTGCAAGAAGAAGAAAGCAAAAATCATACCGTTAGACTGTGAAGGCCATAATTTTAGCTGGCGGCAAAGGAACTAGAGGCAAGCCATACACCGAGTACTTTCCAAAGGCAATGACGCCAATTGATGGAAAACCACTAATTGATTTTGTTATAAAATATCTAAAAACATTTAGTTTCATAAAAGAAGTAATCATAATTTCTGATTTTACAGGGTTAGGAGGTCAGATCAAAAACTATTATGAGAATCAAAAAGGCATCACATTTGTTCAAGACTCACAAAGCGGTACAGGGGGAGATTTACTACACATTGAAAATAAACTCAAAGGTGAATCGGAATTTGTCTTGTGGTTTGTAGATAATTTGTGTGCCATAAATCTAAAAAAAATGTATGAGCAATTTATGGATAAAAAAAGTACGGCATGCATTGCAACAAGAACGAAAAGAAAAGAAGAAACAGGGTTTGCAGTAGTTGAAGATGGAATAATTAAAGAATTCAGAGAAAAACCATTAATGAAATTACAACTCTCAGAATGTCTAGGAATCTACATGTTAGGCTCTGATGTGATTAAAAGAATAAAGGCAAAGTCAAAACAAAAAGAGATCAATTTGTCATTTGATATTTTACAACAACTATCAAAGGAAGGAAAAATTAGCGCATATGACATTGGAGAAGCAGAATGGATTGATGCAGAATCCCCAATGGTTTTAGAGAGAAATGAGAAAACAGTAAAGAAGATTATAAAACAGATGGGATTTTAGAATTTTTTTCAAACTCTGTAATTTTGTCTTCGTATTGAAATGTTTGAGCAATATCATCTAATCCTTCTAAGAGGATTTTTTTCATGTGAGAATCAATCTCAAAATGAATTTCTTGAGTGGAAGTATTGATGGTTTGGTTTTCCAAATCAACACTGATTGGATCTGTTTCTTTTTGTAGAAGATCAACTGTTTTTTCATCAAGAGAAATTGGTAAAAGTCCATTTTTGAAGCAGTTGCTAAAGAAGATATCAGCAAAAGAGGGTGAAATAATCACTGAAAAACCATAGTCTTTTAGAGCCCAAACAGCATGCTCACGACTAGAACCGCACCCAAAATTATCTCCTGTAACTAGGATTTGAGAGCCATCATATTTTGAATCATTTAAGACAAAATCAGGTTTTTTGTTTTCTGCCTCATCATACCTCCAATTAAAGAACAAGAATTTTCCAAAGCCGGATTTTTGTACTAATTTTAGGAATTGTTTTGGAACAATTTGATCAGTATCCACATTTACTTTGTCTAGCGGAGTAATTATGCTTGAGATGTTTTTGAAGGGTTCCATTTTAATTCAAATCCAATTTCCTCACATCTATAAAGTGTCCATTTATTGCAGCAGCTGCTGCCATAACGGGACTAACCAAGTGAGTTCGCCCACCAGTTCCTTGTCTTCCTTCAAAGTTTCTGTTTGATGTACTCGCACATCTTTCACCAGGAGATAATATATCAGGATTCATTCCAAGACACATGCTACATCCTGCTTCTCTCCATTCAAAATTAGCATCAATGAAAATTTTATCAAGACCCATTTCTTCTGCTTGTTTTTTTACCATTTGAGAACCTGGAACCACCATTGCTCTAACGTCAGGTGAAATTTTTTGTCCCTTGATAACTTTTGATGCTTCAATAAGATCTTCTAATCTTGCATTGGTGCACGAACCAATAAACACTCTATCAATTTTAATATCTTCAATTGGAGTTCCCGGTCTGAGGCCCATATAATCAAGGGCTTTTTCTGCACCTTTCTTTTGATTAGGATCACCTTTTGCAAAATCATCAGGGGATGGAACTGATTCAGTTACATCACAAGTCATCCCAGGATTTGTTCCCCAACTTACTTGTGGTGCAATATCATCAATATGTAAAATAAATTGTTTCTCAAATGTTGCATCACTGTCAGTCTTTAGATGTTCACGCCATTGTTCAACTAGAGATTCATAATTTTTTGGAGTGTATTTTCTACCTCTAAGATAATCAAATGTTTTCTCATCAGGTGCAATCAAACCTGCTCGTGCCCCTGCCTCAATGGACATATTGCAAATAGTCATTCTTTGTTCCATGGAAAGATCCTCTATTCCCTCTCCCCTATACTCAATTACTGTGCCTGTACCACCCCCAGTACCGATATTTTTGATAATTGAGAGAACAATATCTTTTGCAGTAACTGCACGAGGATTCTTTCTTTTTCCCTCTACTCTGATTTCAAAGGGTTTTGGTTTTTCTAGCCACATAGTTTGTGATGCCAAGACATGTTCAACATCACTTGTTCCAATACCTAATGCTAGTGCTCCAAATGCTCCATGAGTTGATGTATGGCTATCTCCACAAACTATTGTGGAGCCAGGTAAAGTGATTCCTAATTGAGGACCAATCACATGAACTATTCCTTGATTGGGGCTGTTAATATCAAATAAAGTGATTCCAAAATCTTTACAATTTTTTTCCAGAGTTTGAATTTGAATTGCAGATGTTTGATCCAAAATTGGAAGAGATCTATCATTTGTTGGGACATTATGATCCATAGTAGCTATAGTAAGATCTGGTCTTCGAACCTTTCTATTATTGAGTCTTAATCCATCAAAAGCTTGTGGAGATGTTACTTCGTGAACCAAATGTCTATCAATGTAGATTAAAGAAGGATTATTTGGTTTTTCAACTATGACGTGGGATTCCCAAATTTTTTCAAAAAGTGTTTTTCCCATTTTAATCCTGGTCTGGCTTGTACTTGAAGAGACCACCTGCAGCAATAATTTTTCCAATAATTTCTGAAAATGGTTTCATTTTGTATGTCTGGTTTTTTGTGAGATTTTTAATTTCATTTGCAGAAACATCAATGTCTATCTCATCTCCTTCGGAGATTCCATCATATGCATCTTGATCAATTTCAATGGGTAACAAAAATGCACCATCTACTGCATTTCTGTAAAAAATTCTTGCAAAGGATAATGCAAGTACAGCCTTTATTCCAGAATGAGACAAGGCAATCGGGGCATGTTCTCGACTTGAACCACAACCAAAATTTTTACCAGATAAAATAAAATCACCTTCTTTTACTTTGGAATGAAAATTAGGATCCAATCCTTCCATTGCATGTGTTGCAAGTTCTGCATAATCGTGCACTTTTAGATACTGGCCAGGAATAATTACATCAGTGTCGATGTTATCTTGTGCGTATTTTATGATGTTTCCTTTCATTTCAAATCCCTCGGATCAGTGATTTTGCCAGTAACGGCAGATGCTGCTGCAACTAGTGGAGAAGCAAGGTATGTTTGAGATTCAACATGCCCCATTCTTCCTGGGAAATTTCTATTAGTAGTACTGATGCAGATTTCATCTTTTGCCAAGACCCCCATGTGAGCACCACAGCATGCACCGCATGTTGGGGGCCCAACTGTGACACCAGCATCTAAGAATATTTTCAATAATCCATTTTCCATTGCACGTTTGTAAATTGAAATTGCTGCAGGCAAAATTTCTGTTCTAATCTTAACGGTCCTACCTTTGAGAATTTTTGCAGCAGCTTCCAAGTCTTCATATTTTGCACCAGTGCATGAACCAATGTATGATTTATCCAATTCAACATTAGGAGCTTCTCTTACAATTGAAATATTTTCAGGAGAGAATGGTTTTGCTACTGTGGGCTCCATCTCTGATGCTTCATATTCAAAGACTTTGGAATATTCTGCATTATCATCTCCTTTTACTAAATTAAAATTAGTGGCTCCACGGCTTGAGAGATAATCAACTACTTTTTGATCAGGCTCTACAATTCCATTTTTAGCACCAGCCTCTGTAGTCATATTACACATTGTTAATCTACTCTCAACTGACATTTCATCAATTCCAGTACCGCCAAACTGCATGGTTTTGTAAGCACCTCCATCAGTTCCAATATCACCGATAATTTTTAGAATCAAATCTTTTGCCATCACATGATCGGGCAGTTTTCCATTTAGCTTAAAGTACATAGTTTTAGGAACCTTAAACCAAATCTTTCCATTAAGTAAAACATATGCAACATCAGTATGTCCCAATCCACATGCAAATGCACCTAATGCACCTGTAGTGTTTGTATGTGAATCACCACCAACATAGACCTCACCGGGCAACACCATTGCCTCCTCATGAGAAATAGTGTGACAAATCCCGTACTGTCCCATACCATACTTGAAATGTTTTTCAATTCCATATTGTTTAGTAAATTTTGATAGTTTCACAATATTTTCAGCCGATACTTTTTCTGCTGAAGGCACAAAATGATCTTCTGCTACCCAAACCTTAGTTGGATCCCATAATTTATCAACTGAAATCCCTTGTTTCTTTAGTTTTTCAAATACCTTGATTACACCAGGTCCTGAGACATCATGAACCATGGCCTTGTCAACATTGGCAAAAATTACATCATCAGGCGCAACTGAAGACTTTCCGGATGCACGTGCAAGAATCTTCTCAACTATATTCATATTTCAAAAAGCCAGCTCTACAGATTAAAAGCTTTACAGAATCTCTAAGTTTCAGATCATTTAGTAAGTACATTCTGATTTACTAGAACTTGCTTTACAGATTCAAGATACTGTCGCCTAGTAGTAGGAATTGATCTCCATTTGGAAACCATTATTTCATCTAAAAGGTCGTAAACAACATTAATTTCTATGCCTGATTCTAGTTTTTCTTTTGCAATATTTGCTAATTCTTTAATTCGTAATTTTCTTCTCCAAGTTTGTACACAATCAGTCATGAATGTTTTTTGATTTAATGATCTAAAAGCATCACTATCAAATCATTACAAAAAAATTAAATTCAAATTTTAAAAATTATTTTATTTTGTATCTTAATATTGCCAAAACAGAATCATCAAGTTCTAATTTTTGGATGATTTTTTGGGAAGATGCAAATTCTATTTTACATGAAGTATTTTTTGCAATCTCTAACATCTTTAGAATTCTTTTAAATTGAGAATCAGTGTAGTAATTGGATGAAACGATTAGAGTACTTACTGCTCCAATTTCCAAAGCCTTGAAAATTACGTCATTTCTTTTTTCAGTAAGCCCTTGTTTGACTAGATTTTCATATGTTTCAATAATTTCTGCAACATATTTTTTTCTGTGCTGATAAAGATGATGAATTAGTTTCTTTTCAATTTCTTTGTTTGATGTAGAAAAAGACAAGTTTTCAACAAATCTGCATTTTTTTGCCAACTCTGAATTAAGTTCTCCATAAAATTCTGTTTTTGCAGAACCATTTCCACCTAACAGAATTAAATCTGAATTTGAATCCATCTCTCTGACTTTATTTGCAATTTTTTTAAAGAAAACATGAATTTTGGTTTGTCTTGCCCTAAGAAATCTACCTTGACTTTGTCCTCCCTTTCGGTGTCTCCCTTGCAAGTCAATTCTAAGTTTTGATTCTAAAACAATCTGGCTCCCATAAAATTTTTGTATTCTTGCAGATTTTTGATCTAGTGTAATGAGCAAAACATTATGATTGGTTTTTAGAATATCCTTGAATGGTTTGATAAACGGCTTTTTACTTGCCATGTAGATATATGGAAGTTTTTTTGAAGTTCCAATCACTTTGATGTGTACCTTGTTATTTTCTATCCATCCAAAAATACACAACGTTTTTGTTAATTTACCAGCAGAAACAGGATTTTCTTTGAGTTGGAATATTTTCTTTTCAATTTTTGCCTCAATTTTTTCAAATGACTCATTTCGTTTCGTTTCCTCAAGTAAAGATATGGTTTCAGGTCCCTTTCCATATGGGTAATACACTGAGATGCAAGGAGAGTTAATCTGCTTAATCTCATATAGAAATTGATTAATCGATAGCCATTCAAGAGGAGTTATTTCATCAGGATTTGGAATATTTTTCACAAGTGTGCTTTTTTTCTGTCATAAATAACTAATAGCATATTTGATTATCATTTTATCTTTCGAAAACATTGTTCATAACAATAAAAAAGAAACAGAGTTTTGGAAATACCATGGAATTGACAGTTTTACCACTTTTAGCTGAAAGAAAGCAAGAATCATTTGATATTTTTGAGGCATTACTTGAAACTTTGGAAAAAAACAATACAAAATTACAAGAAGGTGATGTTTTAGTAATTTCTACAAAATACATTTCAAACTCACAAGGAAGGATTATAGATCTTTCAAAAATCAAAATATCAGAAGAAGGATTAACGATTTCAAAAAAATATCAATTAAAACCTGAAATTGCAGAAATTATTATCAGAGAATCAGACAAAATCTTTGGCGGAATAGGAGGATTTGTGATTACATCAGCAGACAACATTATGGCACCAAATGCAGGCATTGACAAATCTAATGCAAAAAAAGGCAAAGCAATTCTTTATCCTCAAAATCCCTATCTCATATCAGAACAAATTCGCAGAAAGATTTTCTTAAAAATGTTAATTCATGTCGGAATAATTCTTGTAGATAGTAGATTAATGCCTGCAAGAATTGGAACTTCTGGCGTTGCAGTTGCTTGTGCAGGTATTGAGCCAGTTTTAGATATGAGAGCAAAAAAAGATTTAGATGGCAATCCACTAAAGGTTACATTTCAAGCAGTAGTTGATAACATTGCAACAATTGCCAATTACAAAATGGGTGAAGGCGGAGAATCAAAACCATTTGCAATAGTTAGAAACTCAGAAGCTAAACTTACTGATAGAAAGATCAGTCCTTCAGAGATGGCAATATCCCCAGATCAGTGCGTCTATGTTAGAGGGTTAGCAAATACACCATAACAATATGGGTTTTTTGGTTCTGCTTTAAATAGAGGTTTTCTGGTGGAAAAATAATGGAGTATCTTACGACATACCCAAAGACAGTTTCATTTCTTGATGGATTAAAACATAAAATTGATGTTGACAGTAAACATGGAGTTGAACAACTTCACGTAGTAGTAAAGAATAGTTTTGAAGAATTAATGAAAATCTTTACTGAAGAAGGATTTACCAAAGTAAAACTTGAACATAAACAACCAGGGCAAATCGGAAGTGGCCTAAATTTAAAATTAAAAAAACCATGGGAGATGCACATCAGAATGGTTGATCTGAAAAAAGGGTTAATCGGAATTCATGCCGAAGTTGAAGTATCAAGAGATTATCTTCAACATTTATTCTCACAGAGAACCCCAGTGGTTTACGAAGTAGAAGAGATTCTAAAAAAATATCATATAGAGTACAGTTTTTGGCATGATAAAATTAAAAAAAATGTCAATGCAATTGCAGATAATTATAAAGTCAAACTTGCAACACCAAGCATCCCAGTATTTGCATGGAAACCAATGTTATTTGTAATTGGAACTATTGCTGCATTTTATGGTTGGAAATATTTTAACACAATCTGGTAAATTTAAACGCCCAGACTTTCAGCTTTAGTCATTTCCAAAAAGACTTTATCTCCAACTGATAGACCCATCTCTTTGTATTCATGCATTTCAAGTTTTAATTGAGTTACACCTTGCATTCCCATTCCACCACCCATTCCAGACATCATTTTGTTAAGATCCTTCATCATGTCATTCATGTTTGAGAATCCCATGACTTTAGGAGTGCCAAAAGGAGATGGAGGATTTTGAGTGGATTCTTTAAGATCTTTAATGGATGATAGTGATACTACAACATATGGTGCCCCATCAGGTGCTGAATCAATACTTTTTACTACAAATTCTTTCTTCATAAATATAGAAATTCATCCATGTAATTTTAATTTTAAGGTCAATTTGTCCCATTTTACAAGGTTTGAAGCTTTAATTACAATTTTTTAGAATTCACAGTATGGTAGATGCACTAAAAACAACACTAACATATTATGGAATTTCTCCGTGGGAAATCGAAGTACTTTATGGATTTCTAAACTCACATTTTACAATTATTCAAGATGAGATTGAACAAGATGACGATGATTTTGTAAGTTCACTAGAAATGGAAATTCCACTTGCATTTAATGAAGAATTCTTTCAATGGTTTGACTTTAAACGATGGGAGAATGTAAAATCAGTTTTCAAGGAGATGAAGAGGAGAAGAGGTAGTGGTAATGCATTAAAGGTTAAAATTAATTTTGCAGGAAATCCTAGAATTGTTTTCAGTGTAGATGTGGACGATAAACAATGGTTCGATAATGCAATTGAAAAGATAGATTTTGTTTTAGAATTAATTCCACATCATCTTGATCCTCAAAAACTTCCTTCAGAAATTTCAGAAATCATCTACAAGTTTGATTCAAAATCAATTAGATGGAGACTAGATACTGCATCATCTGAAAATAAACAATTTATTTTTAGTGGAACTGCTTGGAAAGAAATTATTTAAGATCTTTTTGCAAGGGTTCTAGTAATTCATGAAGTTCTTTGTATTTTGACTCAAGAAATTCTAAAGCATCATCAAGTTTTTTTGATTTTCCATATTTGAAGCGAATTAGTTCACGATGATGCCAAAATGTTTTACCCTCTTCGACTGAGAGAGTTGTAAAATAATCAGCACCTTTCAAATTATCAGGAAGAGATACATCATGGGGAAATAATAACTCCACAATAAACCATTCATCTCCATCAGGATAATCACATCCCGTATCTACGTCGAAGAAAACATGAAGTAAATCAGACTGCATGAGACCATCATCATTAATTAAAGGATGTTTTATTGCAGACTTTTTAAAATCAAGATTTAGTAGTTGGGGTTCAAAGAACCCCTTGATAATTGATTTTCGAAATATTTTATTTGCCTCGTAAATATTCAAATGCAAAATACACTACTATGAAACTTGCCTATAACTTGTTAGGTTTAAAGTGAGAATTATACTTGCAGGGAATCTAAAATTGCAGAAATATCAGTGATTGGTTTACCATTTTGGGAAATGTTTTGTTTTGCAGGTGGGTTTTCATAATAGTTTGGAATCTTGTCTTGTAGCCTTTGGGTGTAAGGTGAGATTAATTCATTTTTGTAAAAGACTCCAGTTGGAATCTTATTATCCCACTCTAGTGATTTAATGAGAGATTGAGATAATTTTTCATTTACTTCAGGTACTGAATCATAATGTACAACAGGATCATATCCTTGCTCTTCTAGTTTGTAAATTCTCGAATGTCTTTTTTGTGCCTCATCAACTAGATCAGTTCCGGCATACCAATCTCTTGTATTGATATCATTGTAAGTAGGGCATGGTTGCAGCACATCCAAAAAAGATAGTCCTTTGTGTTTTACTGCTTGAATTATCAAGTCTTTTAGATGTTTAATATCATAAGAATACCCACGTGCAACAAATGTAAAACCACTTGCAACTGCAAGACCAATTGGATTAACATTGAAATTTGTATTTGGAGAAGGCAATGACTTTGTCTGCTCTCCTAGTTTTAGTGTAGGAGATGCCTGTCCCTTTGTCAACCCATAAACACCATTATCAAAAATAATGTAAGTCATATCGACATTACGTCGACCAGCTGCTACAAAATGTCCAGCACCAATTCCAAGACCGTCACCATCTCCACCAGCTGCAATTACTGTCATTTCAGGATTTGCAATCTTTGCACCTTGTGCAAATGTCAAAACACGTCCATGTAGTGTATGAACACCATAAGTGTTGATAAAATGTGATGTTTTGCCTGAACAACCAATTCCTGAAAAGATTGTTGCTTTGTCTCGCTCTATCCCCATCTCAGCTAAGGCCATCTGTATTGCATTTACAATTCCAAAATCTCCACACCCAGGACACCAGTCATTGTGTACATCGGTCTTATAGTCAGCAAGTTTAAGCGCCATGCATTAAGACCTCCCGTTTGTCAGCTTTTCCTTCAACGATTTTTTTAAGTGAATCATAAACTTCAGTACTAGTCATTGCTCTTCCAGAGTATTTTAAGATGAAGTAATCAATATCACGACTTACGTTTTGTTTGAATAGTTTTCCTAGTTGTCCAGAATGATTTGCTTCAATGTCGATTATGGTCTTTGCATCTTTAAGCAATTCTGTCACATATTCAGCTGGGAATGGATTCATCAATTTGATTTGAACATAACCAATTGAGATTCCTTCTTTTTTTAGCATATCAATGGCATCAAGAATAGGACCTTTGGCAGAGCCCCATGAAATAATTGTGTGCTCTTCAACTCCAAATGATAATGCTTGTTCTGATTGAGGAATCTCTTTTAGAATTAAATCTAGCCTAGACATTCTTTTATCCATCATTTTTACACGTAAAATCGGATCTTCTGTAATGTGACCGAATTCATCTGATTCATCACCTGTATTCCAAAATACACCATTATCCAATCCCAATCTAGAACGTGGAGAGATTCCATCATCAGTAAATGCAAATCGTCTATACTCACCGTCTATTTTTTCTAATAATTTACCTCGATTAATTGTAATTTTTGTAGGATCAAATCTTTTGCAAGTAATTACAGAGCTTGCATGGAATTTATCCATCATGTGAATTACTGGAACTTGGAAAATATCGGCATAATTAAAAACATTACCAGTATCGTAAAAGCTCTCCTCAATGTCACCTGACGCATAAACAATCTTTGGAAAATCTCCATGGCCTGCATATATTGCAAAGAGTAAATCGTCTTGACCATGTCTTGTTGGAAGTCCAGTTGAAGGACCACTTCTTTGGTAATTTGTAATTACTACAGGAACTTCATTCATTCCAGCCCACCCCAACATTTCAGTCATTAGTGCAAACCCTGGACCTGAAGTACATGTTGCAGCACGTGTTCCAGTTAATGCCGCACCAATAGTCATTCCCATTGCAGAGATTTCATCTTCGCATTGAATTACTGCAGTTGAACCCAATCTATCACCGGTAACTTCAACTATTTCATTTGATTCAAGAAATACTGATTCATCAGATGCGGGGGTAATTGGATAGTACGGTTGCATTCTACAACCACATGCCATCTTACCCAATGCTGTTCCCTGAAAACCTTGAACTAGAATTGTGTCAGGTTCTTTTTCAGTTCCTGTTAGTAAATGATTAAATGAATCAAACTTTGCGGCTGCATAATTGTATGAATAAGTTGCAGTCTCTTGATTAATTTTTGCAATCTCTGGTTTTTTTGAAAAAATATCACCAATAGTTTTGTTCAGCGAGTCAGGGGGCATCTGTACTAAACCTAAAGACAATGCAACGCCAATCACATTAAACATTCTAACCAATCCTTTGAGTCTTGGGTTTTCTAGTTCTTCAGCAAGTGTTGCAAGAATTGATTTGAAAGATACAGGATATAGTTTAACTCCTTTTTCTTTTGCAATTTCTAAAACACCTGTAATTGTAAATGGTTTATTTTTTGATTTTAATTCTTGATGCAATCTTCCTTTGAATGGTGCATCAAGTGTATGAACATCATCAGTTTTTGATTTTTCTAAATCAGAATCATAAATAATTCCTCCACCAGAAACTACTTCATCATAATGACGAAAGATTGTTTCAGCATCGAAGGATACCATTAAAGTCACATCGTTAATATTTGAATTAATTTTCTTATCACAGATTCTTACTGTAAAGTAACTATGTTCACCCTTTATGTTAGAATAAAATTCTCTTTTACCAAATATCTGATATCCCATCTCAGCGCAAACTTTTGAGAAGATATTTGCTCCAGATTCTACACCACTACCTTGTGGGCCACCTATTAACCAAGTAAAATCTGCTGTACTCACAGTAAATTACCTCTTCTTTGAAGTATAATATTCTGTATTATCAAAATGATCAACCCCCGGTAGCTGCATCAAACAATGCACATTCGCATTTATCGCGTTCTCCACAATAAGGACATACACATCCACATTTGTCAATAGAATTACCGCATTCTACACAAATGGCAAAATCTTCCTCTTCTTCTTCGGCTTTAGAAGACATGAGTCATTTAGAAAGAAATCGTATAAATGGTTTGAGATGAATCTCAAGACTGATGAAAAATAAAGTCTTTCTTACTAGAACTTTGCATGATTTTGCATTAAAAGAATTAAAGAAAAAATACCAGGTGGAAGTTCATTTGGGGAAAATTCCAATTCCTCAAACAAAGCTACGATCAAAAATTAAACAGGCAGATGGGCTCATCTGTTTCCCATATGATAAAATCAATAAAGAGACCATTGATTTAGCAAAGAATCTAAAAGTGATAAGTACCTACAGTGTAGGTTTTGATCATATTGATGTCAATTATGCCAAGAAAAAGAAAATTCGTGTAGGATACACTCCAGAAGTACTAACTGACGCAACAGCAGATTTGGCATTCACTTTATTGTTAGACGCGTTAAGACGAGTTTCTGAAGGTGACAGAATTATTCGAGAAGGTAAATGGAAAGTCATCTACGGAGCTCATGATTATGTTGGAGTGGATCTGCAAGGAAAGACTCTTGGAATTTTAGGTCTAGGAAGAATAGGAGGAACACTTGCAAAAAGAGCAAAAGCATTTGATATGAAAATTATCTATCATAATAGAAATCGCATCTCAAAGTCAAAAGAAAAAATATTGGGCGTAAAATATGTCTCATTTGAAAAACTAGTTTCACAAAGTGATGTAATATCAATTCATGTTCCCCACACAATGGAGACAGATCATTTGTTTGACATGAAAGTTTTTAGAAAAATGAAAAAATCATCATTTCTAATCAACACTGCAAGAGGAAAGATAGTAAATGAAAAAGATCTTGCAGTAGCACTCAAGAAAAACATTCTTGCAGGTGCAGGGTTAGATGTTTTTGAAGAAGAACCAATGAATTCAAAAAACCCATTAACAAAATTACAAAATGTCGTGCTTGCACCACACATTGGAAGTTCAACAAAAGAGACTAGGGCTAAGATGGCCCAAATTACGGTCAAAAATCTAAATTTAGGAATGAATGGAAAAAAGCCGATCTATTCAGTAGGGTACTGAATTTTACGCTTGAGTGATCATCTAAAACAATGTGCGGTTTTTATATTCAAAACACGATGTAATAATAGATTGAAAAAATTCAAACATACTAATGAAGAATTAGAATTAGCTAAATTACAATCTGAGAAAGAAAAGAAGAAAAAAGAACTAGAATAGTATTTTTTCTCCTTGTCTTTTTCAGACAAGGTTTTTTTTAAAATTTAATTTTAGAGGAATATTTTTGGTTTAATGTATCATAGGCCTTTTTTCTTGTAGGAATCAATTTTTTAGACTCATCATACATTTTTGTAAAAAATGCAGATAAAACACGTTCTCCATGGTCATCAAAGAACTGTACACTAAAACTTGTTCTTTCAGGTCTTACATCTTGAACAAATTTTGCAGACTTTATTATTTCTGAATTCACATGCATGTGTGCAGGACCATCATTATCTCCTATAGTGATCCATTTTTCTTTTTGTCTAATACTAAGTGAATTGCTTCGAGTTTCACTTGTAGCACCATTATTTTTTACAATGAGTAAAACATTATCATTTTCAACTATCTCAGATAACAATTCAAAAAGCATCATAATCTATTCAAAACAAAATTATTTCAATTTTTAGAAGGTTTCATGTCAATTTGAACAAAATCGTCTGAATCACCATGTACACAATCAGTTCCAACTGCTTTAACAGGTGAAAAGATAATTTTACCATCAAGGATTTTCCCTTCATTTTGAAGCATTCCAATTTTACCTGAAACTATATTCTTGTGTTTTTGGCATGTGACTCCAAACATGTATTCATCTTGATCAGCTACAATTGATACAATAAATTCTGGAGGATTAACGCATTGTTTTCCTTCTTCCATTACTGAGCATCTATCAGGTAACACAAGTTTAATTGGAATTTTATTGGATATTAATCTTAATTATCATAGATTCGATTTATTATTGAGAAAAACGTATCAAAAGAAGGTCAATGGTACATAATTTTGATGTAATAATTATTGGGGGAGGGATTCTCGGCACATCAATATCATATTTTCTATCACACATAAACAAATCAAAAAAAATCGCAGTAATTGAGCAAGAACATAACGTTGCATTTCATACTAGTGGCAGAAACACAGGAAAAGTTCATGCACCATATTTGTACAATCCTGAAAAGAAAAAATTGTTTGCAAAATCTGCTTTTCATGGATATGAAATGTGGGAAGAATATTCGAAATTAAGAAATTTACCATTCAAAAAAGATGGGGTGATAGAAGTTGCCTTGGACAAAAAAGGTCACTCAGTTCTTGAAAAATATCTAAAGTGGGGTAAGCAAAATGGTTTAGAAGATAAAGATATCAAACTAATGGATAGTGCAGAGTTAAAAAAAATCGAACCTGAAATAAAATGTGAGTCAGCACTATATGTTTACAAAGACGGATCAACAGATTATTCAATATTCACAGATTCAGTAATGAAAGACAGTGAATCTAGTGGAACTAAATTCATTTTAGATACAAAGGTAACAAAAATCAAAAAAGAAAATGGCAAATGGAAAATCACACTAGATGGTGAACATGAAATATTTGCAAATTTTCTAATAAATGCCGCAGGAGGCGAGGCAATTAACATAGCACATGACATGAGAGTTGCAGAAAAACTTACCGATGTTCATTTTAGAGGAGAATATTGGAGAGCCCCAAAAGAATACCATCACTTGACTAAAACAAGTGTATACTCTGTGCCAGAATTTCCAGATTATCCATTTTTAGATCCTCATTGGATAATCAGAGTTGATGGAAGTTGTGAGATTGGTCCAAATGCAGTTCCTGTGTTTAGTCCATACGGATACAACAAAATAGAAAACATCAAAGAGTTTATCCCAAAGATGTTAGAGATGTTAGGTTCTGGTGCAAGAAAAGCAATTTTTGATAAACAATTCCAAGAGCTTGCCATAAATGAGATTCAATCATCAATGTCAAAATCAGCAATGATAGACAGAGTGAGAAGATTTCTACCAAAGATTGATGCAGATAAAATTACGGAGAAAGGGACTGCAGGAATTAGATCGTCAGTAATTGATGAGAATGGAAAGTTCGTACCAGATGTAATTTTAATTGATGGTGATGCATCATTTCATATTCTAAATTATAATTCGCCAGGTGCCACTGGTGCACTGCCCTTTGCATCACATATCATTAATCACCTAAACAATAAAGGGTTATTTCAAAGTGAAAATCTTGATGCACAATGTGGCCCATGGAAATTTTCTGAAATCATAGAGAAATTAGAGAAATAATCAAAAAATTGTTCAGTTAAACTTGTTTTTATTATATAGAATTATCATTATTTTGAATAATCTAAAGCAAATCAAATAATTTAATACTTGAAAATAAAAACAATTCTTAACAAACACATGTCAAAAAACTTCAAAAATATAGCAGTTGCAATAATCACCCCAACCCACACAAAAAAATCATTTGATGTAGGACTTGAACTAGCAAAAAAAATAGATTCAAACTTGACAATCATTGAATGTATGTATAAAATTCAACCAAAATTCTATTTTTTTGAAACAAAATCAGATAAAAAAATTGCTCAAGGACAAATTACAAAATTAAAGGCAGAGTTGGATAATTGGAAAAAAATTGCTCAAGATCAAGGGATAAACATTAAAACAAAATTTGCGTTAACTGATTCTGTTTCGCATTGGGTGATTGATTATGTCAAAGAGAATAAAATTGATCTCTTAATTGTAGACTATCCCAAACTATCTATGGTAGAAATGTCCCTATATGACGACATTATAAACACCATCCATCATGAATCACATTGTCACCTTTTAACTACAAAGCCCTAAGAAAATCCATATTTACAATCGTATTTTAATAACTTTAGAAAATCTAAAAAAATGATTGAAAAGTGGATATTAGGAATAGTTGCAATTTTGTTTCTAGTTACATTCTCTCCTGCATATGCACAGCATCATTCAGGTTCTTTGGCACCACCAGTTGATTTTGATGGATTAAAAGTTGCTTTAAGCACAATATTATCTCCAGAGGATTATTCATTTTCAGATTCCAAAAATCCAAACTTGTCAATCAGATTCTTTGATAGTGATACCAATACAAACATCAAAAGCGTAACATATCGTGTTCAAATTTTCCATGAAGAAAATCTTGTTGCCAATGAATATTTTTACGATGATGACGGTAAATTAGATTTAGAAATCAAACCAAAAACAGACTGTCAAGAAAAAGAACTTTGGAAATGTACAAAGTATTATGGTGAAAAACATGCAATTGCAGGAGCATATTATGCAAGAGGTGAATCACTTCCAGTAATTCAAGGACCTGTTTTTGATAAAAGTGGGCAATACAATGTCAAAGTATCAATTGTTGGTGCAACAAATCCCAAAACAATGACAGTAAAAGACATTCTTTTTGAAACTTTTGTGAGCATCCCACAAAAAGAAATATTTCAAATAAAAACAGCAAATGCTCAAGAATATCCCATAGAAATTAAATCACACCATAGTGAAATTTCAAATTTTAGTTATGATGAAACATCATCAAAGATATCATATGAATTACATTTAGCTAATAATCATGCTCAGCACCACGATGTTAACACAAAGCAATTAATCATCATGCAAAAAGATTTTTTGTCATTTAATCAAGGGTATGATGTTGAAGTGTTTGTAGAAGGAGTCAAATTACAAAACGATTTAATTAAATTTGATAGTTCTTCACCAAATGAAAACATCATTAAGATTGACATACCCAATGAAGAACTAGCATTATTAGAAAGTAAACATGGTTCAGATCATCCATTAAAAATCGAAATTGTATCAGGTGATGCAATAAATCTACACAATCTTGATTTTAATTTTGATAATGGTTTTTCCGCAAATGTCTCATGGGATTCAAAGTTAGAGGCAGGTAAAAAAATCCCATTCACATTTTCGTTTTTTGATGGAAATAGAAATCCTGCAGAAAACATTCTGTTTGCATACAGTATGACGGATTCTACAGGTAAAGAGATTTGGTCAAATATCGGAACATCACAAAAACATCTTGGAATTCTACTCCCATACGGAGTAATTCAAGAATCAATTTTGATTCCAAATAATGAGAAATATCAATTGAAATTAATTCTAACTGGCCAAAACTCACAAAATTTTGCAGAGTTTTTCACATCAAAAGCAGATTTCAACATATCTCAATCATCATCACAAGAAAAATTGAACTCCTCTGTTCCATCATGGATTAAAAATAATGCTGGTTGGTGGTCAGAAGGAATTGTAGGTGATCAAGAATTTGTTCAATCCATTCAATTTCTAATTAAAGAAGAAATTCTGAGTGTCACAGTAACAGAGTCAGATTATACAGAATCGCAAGATATTCCAATTTGGGTAAAAAATAACGCTGGTTGGTGGTCAGAAGGTTTGATTTCTGAGCGAGATTTTGTAAAAGGGATTGAATTTTTGATCAGTCAGGGAATAATTCGAGTGAATTAATATTTTAAATCACAATAGCAAATGGTTAAAAAATTAATTAAGAAAAAATAGAATGCATTATCAAAATCATTTAGTGTTTGTTGCTTTCTTCAATGCTTTTTGATAATTTGCTTTCTTTTTGCGAGCAGATTTTTCTGCATTTTTCAGAGCCTTCTTTACGCTTTTGATCTTGTTATCTGCTTGGAGAAGTTCTCTTTTTCTTTTGTTTGCTACTAGTTGAGCACGTTTCTTTGCCTTACTTACTGTGCGTTTTACTTTTCTCACAGATTTCTTGCCTTTTGTAACAGCTCTTTTGGCTTTGCTAGTAGTTTTTCTTACAGCCTTTTTGATTTTTCTAGTTGGTTTTCTTTTGGCTGTTCGTTTTCTTGCTGCCATGATTAAATCCAAAATTAGGTAAAGTAAATAGCATGTACGTCAGAAATTTTTCAGGTCAACTCAAAGATTTTTACTATAAATTAAAAATTATTTGGAAAAAATTAATTTCAAATGATCGCTTGTTATTTTAATAATTATAATTTTTCACACATTCCACCTGCTTTCTTCCAACTTTTTCCACCTTGATTTTTACATTGTGCTTTAGTTACTTTTCTTGCAAGAACACCTTTGCAATTATTTTCAAGATAACATGTTCCTAGAGGTGTTTTAGTAGTTTTTTTGCGCATATCTGGTTTTTTTGTAGTAATTGTAGACTTTATTCTACCTAGTGAAAAAGAAGGAGTTTTTTTAACGATACGTTTACGTTTAGATATTAATGGTTTTTTTATTTTTGGGACTTTTGGTCTTTTAATTATAGGTTTTCGTATCGACATAAAATAAAATACATAAATTAGTATAAAACAATTTTAATTGAAATAATTTTAAATAAAATGATGTTTTTAAAAAAAATTAATTTGTTGGATTCATCAAAGCAGCACGTTCTTTTGTTTTTTGGTCAACTAGAGCATTAACATATTTTCCTGGCTCTGCATTGCAATCACCAATGTTTACTGCAAAGCCATCCATGGTTTCAGCAATACAACCATTTTCAGTTATTGCAATTACCTTAACCATCTCCATAGTGTGTTCTGGTGATGTATAGAACATCAAATATGAAAATAAAAGTACTGCACCCAATACAATCACTCCTGCAATTATGAACGTGGTATTTTTACTTGATTTCTTATCCGATCTGTTATTTACGGCAGACATATTGTTTCTAAGTTAAAATCAACTATAAACCACACATACATTTCCCAAGATTGGTTTTCAAATATGAAAGGTATATCATATTTTGGTTCTACATCATATTGAGTAGATGGCGCCGGGAGGGAGATTTGAACTCCCGTTCCCTTGCGAGAACGCGCTTTATGGTTTAACAATTTCCAGGCGCGCGCCCTACCAGGCTAGGCGACCCCGGCACAAGTCTAACGACAAAAATACTCGGTAAAATGTGATTATAAATTATGTTACTTTTGACAGCCTACTTCCAAATGGTTACTGTAGTTGATTTCTCTACTGGGTTTCCTTTCTCATCTAGTCCCTTTGCAGATATTTTGTATAATCCCTCCAAAGCTGTATCACCATCATTTTTTATTTGATCCCAGAATAATTCAATTTCATCACCAGGTGCAAGATTTGAAACAACTTGTAAGCTAACTGGTGTGTACATCAATATTCCTGATAGTCCTGTAATTCTAAGACCATATGATGTATCAGAGAAAATTATTGGAGTTGTGCCAGAATTTACAATTCGAACTTTAATCTCCTCGCCTTTTTTAAAATCAAATTTTTCAGTAACCAAAGAAATTGAAGGACCATCAACATACTCTAATTGATGTGTAGTTTTTACATCCATCAAATAAACACCATAAGCAAATCCTGAAACTACTCCAATCGCAATAAAAATTACAAGGCTTTTTGCTAACATGATTTTAGAATAATTATTTAGTTAATCCTTTGGATGAATAGGCTTTGTTCTCCATTTTTTAGGATAAGTGTTTGGAGCCATAATGATTCTCTTTGTTTCAAATGCATATCCTTTTGTAGCATCACGAATCTCTTCTTCAGACATTGTGGATTCAGCCAGAGCTACTGCTTCTCCTTTTTGCGTATATATCCCAACAAGATCACCTTTCTTGAGATTTGGAGAAATTTTTAAAATTCCAGGAATTGCAAGTTGAGCTCCATGACACATTGCATCTACTGCAGAATCCCGAATTACTATAGATTTTAATTCACTTAGCGCATATTCTACGGGTTTTATCATTTTCATCAATCTTGATTCATCTTTATTCTCTTCCCACAACGCAAATGCATTTGCCAATTCATGAAGAGTTACAAGACCATCTGTTTCATAAAATTGGTCGACCCTAGATCTTCTAAGCTCAATCATGGTAGCTCCAGGTCCTAGAACTTCGCCAATGTCATAGTATAATTTTCTAATATAGGTTCCAGCCTCACATAACACGCGAGTTAGCAGTAATCTTTCTTTTTGTTCTATTAATTCAAATTCATAAATAGTTCTAGTTCTTGTTTGTCTTACAACTGCTGAACGTTGTGGTGGCTTTTGGAAAATCTCACCTTTGAACAAATTAATTGTTTCAGATAGTTTTTCTTTTGATGGGAGTGAATGCACACGTCCTAATCCAACATATTCTTTAGGTCCCAATAATAAAACACCCAATGCTTTTGTTGCCTCACCTAATCCTAGCGGCAATACTCCAGAAACCTGAGGATCAAGTGTTCCACTGTGACCAATCTTTGGTAGTTTCAAAATTCTTTTGGCCCAAGCTACTGTCTCATGACTTGTAGGACCCGGAGGTTTGTCCAATAAAATGATTCCATAGTTTAGTAATTGCTCAAGTGATCGTTTATCATAGTAGGTCCCAAATGCATCATCAGTAATATCTTGATCAATTTCAATTAGATTTTCAAGTTGTTTTAGTGTCATAGCAGTTTTCTCACAGTTTCTTTTGCAACATCAATTACTTGTTTGGCAGATAGATGATCCGTGTTAATAATTAAATCAAACACAGATTTGTCCTCACCAAAATCAAAATCATAAAGTTTTTTGTACAATGCCTTATTTTTATCAAATCTCTCTTTTGTAATTTCGTATGCTTGTTGTGGACTCATGTTATCCCTTGTTTGCATTCTTTTTGTACTGCTTTCATGAGAACCTTCCAACCAAATTTTAATTCCATCTGAGATCAACCAAGGCAAAGTGTAACTAGTGATCACTACACCACCTTGTTTGAAAAGTTTAGTTAATTTTTCATCTAATGCTCTATCATATTTTGAATCATTTTCACGTTTATTAAGAAAACTCATTCCTTCATCAGTATCCCACCAATCATCGCCTTCAGAGTGATACCCTTCGTCTATTGCCATCTCTTTTAGAACATCACCACCACTGAGATACTCTAGTTGAAATTCTTCAGCCAATCCTTTGGCAACAGTTGTTTTACCTACTGCAGGAGGACCCGAAATTACTATAGATTTTGTCAACTGAGATCCATAGAGGTTTTCGTCAGTTTCATAATAATGCCACTAAATGCAATAGATGAAAGAAAGTACCAAGCCCAGAGATACAAAGAATTTTCTTGACCAAAGCAAGGATCGCCTTCAATTGCTGCATGTTCTGCTGTACATGTTAGTTGAAAGAAATCACCTGGGATTACATTTAGTGGGATTGGAGATAATGCCACAGTATAAGAAAATAATTGAGGCAGTACAAGATAAAATATCAAAATTAAAGGTACAAAAGTGATCATCATTGGACGCATATTCATCTGCATCATCTCCATTGACATTTTGTTCATGTATGCAGATTTTTTGCCAAGTTCTGCTGCTTTTGCAGTATCTTTTGCTCTCATGGCAGCCATTCTTTCTTTTTGCCATCCACGTGTCTCTTTCATAATACGTTTTAGCTTTGTTTGGTCAACCATCTTCTTTCTGACTGCAGCATTGAAGAGATTCAACATTATTCCAAATCCAGAAACTGCAAACATTGAAAGAATAATTCCCTTAATTATTGGATCATCGCTTCCAAGTGCTTGTCTTCCCTCTCCACCAAAAATATCAAACTGTAGAGGGATTGAATCGAGAAATAGTAGAATAAAGTTAATGTCCATTTTTTACAGTCCTATCGCATTGATTATTTTGTCTATGGCTTCATCAATCTTTCCTTCTCTATTAAGAATATGTTTTACAGGCGAGCCTGTAAGTACAGTACATGTAGAGATCATTGCAGATTGAATATCTAGTTCTTTATTGATATTTGGTAAAGTGATTTTATCACGATTTCGTGTTTCATCTGTCATTCGCCTGTTATAGATTTCTTCAGGTTTTGCTGAAACTGAAACAAAGTTGGTGGGTTTAATAATTTTCAATACATGTTCTGGTAATCCAGGATAGTAACCTTCAGGGGAATTGATAAATGCATGAGTATCTACAATTATCACTTGCTCACCATATGCTGCAATTTTTTCAGCAGCAATTTTTTGAAGGTGTTGTTGTTTGGACACAGGTAAATGTCTGAGTTCATCTCGGTCTTTGAGACCATTTTCTTTTGCAACTTCAAACATCAAAGTTCCAAAACTTACTACGTGGACAGTTTTATTACGATTTTTTAGGATTTCTACCATTTTTTTTAAAATAGTAGTTTTTCCTACACCTGGAATTCCAACAAGGATTATTCGCTTATTTTCTACCAAGCAAAGCACCCAAACGCGGCATGACGACTTCTACTTGTTCTCTTACTAACTGTGTGTAATAGTTGATGAGAATATCTACCATAAGTAAAATTCCAATACCAGAACCAAACACACCTAAAACATCAGATACACCTGCTAAGAGCCCCAAAATCATAGAGCCAATAATTGTAACTGATGGAATGTATTTGTTCAATAATGCTTCAACTGGTTTGTTTGATCTTCTAAATCCAGGAATCTGCACATCAGCATCAAGTAAGTTCTGAGCTGCACTCTTTGGAGATAAACCACCAAGTTCTACCCATAGTCTTCCAAACACTACAACGATTCCTACCATAAACAACACATATCCTACTGCACGCATTGGATCCAATGCTGCAACATCCAAACCTCTGGGGGGTGTGATGTAATAGATAATACCACCTACAGGAGTAGATGGACTTGTCGGGTCAAACTGTGCAACAAAGTTCATGAAGAAATTATTATTTCTCGGGTTCATGTTTGCCCACAACATTTGGAATATGAAAACAGCATTTGCCGTAAGGGCCGATGCCAAAATTACCGGAATGTTTGAAACATACATCAATTTGATAGGATAGACTGCATTGAAACCTCTGTATTTTGTAGATACAATTGGAATTTCAATTTTCATTCCTTGTGTGAATACTAAGATCAACAAGATTCCAGCTGTCAGGAATATGCCAAAGACACTCGGAAGTTGATTTGAACGGAAGAATACATTTGACAAATCTCCAGTCATTATTGATTGTCCAAGATACGGAATGATACCAATCGTTCCTCCATCACCTGCAGGCAACGGACTAAACAAACTCCAAAGAATTTGTTGTGCAACACCTGCCATAATGAAAAGACTGATTCCACTGCCCAGACCCCAGCCTTTCTGAATTAATTCGTCTAAGAACATGATAATAATCGACGCTGCCATCAGCTGCCCTATCATGACATACAGAAAGTACGGCTCCGTAACTCCAGGTCCATATACTGCAGTGGCATATACGATTGATTCTGCGACAATTACAATGTAGGTTACAATTTTAGTTGCAGTCTGAAAGATTCCTCTCTCTTCGGGTTTTTTGAAATCAAATTTCAGAATGTCTGAACCTCTCAGCAATTGCATTAAAAGTCCAGCAGTAACTATGGGTCCAATTCCTAATTCAACAAGAGTTCCTTGTTGAGATGCAAAAATTACTCTGGCAAATGCTAAAAAGTCAAACTGCGGAGCTGTTGCTCCAAATAAGGGAGTCTGACCCATTATCATGTAAATTAGTAATGCGACTCCACACCATAACAGTCTAGTTGGTAATGGAATTTTCTTTTTTGGTTTTGGAACTTGCGGAAGATATGGTTCTGCTTTGAAAACTATTTTTCGAATAACACTGGTAATTGTACCCTCAGCCATTATCAGATAACACCTCTCCCCCAACAGCTTTTAGCTTTTCTTCTGCAGTTGCAGTGAATTGTTTTACTTTGACGGAATAGGTATTTGTGATTTTTCCGCCACCAAGGAGTTTTTCGTAGCCTTGACTTGTAAGGTCTACGATTTTCTTACCTCCTTCTTCTTTACCGAACTTTAAGAACAAGTCATCAAGATCTCTGATGCTAGTCCATGTTTTTGTAATATTTGGGTGAGGGCGTTTAGGTGCTTCATGACCATAGTGATCTGGTTCATATTTTAAAGTAGAACTCCAATGATGCTTTAGCATACCGGTAACTCCAAGACCACCTTTGTGACCACTTGCGCGGTGTTGACCTACTTGTCCCCATCCCATGTGTCTTCCGCCTCTAAGTCGTCTTGTTTTTCTTAATCTTGTTGCCATCTCAAATCATTCTCCTAACAATTGCGTCAAGTTCTTTGTTTTGCCCAAGTATGCCCTTGTTTCCATAAAGTCTCTTGGTACTTCTTTTGAATCCAAGTCTTGGAGGTGCTAGAGCAAACCAGGGTTTTAGTGGTTTTAATTTAGATAGTGTAGCTTTTCCTTCTGCTAATGCAGTTCCTAATTCATCAGAACTTGCAAATCCTAGTTCTTTAAGATCTTCTGGAGTAATTTTCTGATAACCACCTTTTCTTGCCTTTTTATCAATGAGTTCTTTTGCCAATGATGCATCAAGTTCAATCCAAGAAACATAGTGCTGTACTTTTCTTAGCATTCCCAAAGTATTTTCTTTGGCAGGCAAAATTGTTGCACGGTATTTTTTATCTAATTTTAGTAGCATCATAGTGTGAGTTGCCCAGTAAGGACAGTCAGCTTGACCTTTTATTCTAACAACAAGATATGCATTTGCCATTTTCTATCAACCTTGACTAAATGTCTGTCTTAGACAGTCCAGAATTGCTTTAGAAGTAGAGTTCATTGTAGGAGTGGAGCCCTTTGCAGTAGTCCATGCATCTTTTAGACCTGCTAATTCCAATAATCGTTTAATTTTACCACCTGCAACAAGTCCTAGTCCTCTAGGTGCAGGAATAATTTCAATTGTAACACTTCCACCTTTTCCCTTTACTTTGAATGGAACTGAATGTTTTTGATCACATCTACATTCCCAACTACCACATCCTAGTTTGATTGGATTAACATTTAGGAAAGCTTGACTGGTTGCTTTTTCAATTGCAATTCTCATCTGTTTTGATTTTCCTTGGCCAATTCCCAAGTAACCATTTTCATTACCAGCTGCAACAATTGCTTTGAATCTAGTTGACTGTCCATTTGAAGTCATTTTTTGAATTATACCAACATCTACTACTTCACTTTTCAAGTCGGGTAGTAGTTTTTTGATAATTCCTGACTCTTGAATTCTTAATCCTGATTCTATAATTTCCTCCAGTGATGTAATTTCACCTGATGAGACTTTTTGACCTAAGATTGTTTTTGGAACCCAAACTTCTTCTTCTGGTTCTCGCCTTGGTCTTCTTGGACGATCTCCACCTTTAACTCCACCTGGTGGACCACTACCGTAAATTGGTGGACCTCGTCCTCTTTGTCCAGGTTTACCTTTAGATTGTGCAGCTTGGCTCATCTCTACTTTACCTCGCTGTCAATTGTAGATTTCATTTTTGATACTTCATTTTTTACTGTAAGATGTTCACCGTTGAGTCTATTCTCGGGTGGAAATGTTTCATCATTTGCTGGCACTTGTACTCCTGCGTCAATGACTCCTTTGAGGGCTGCTGCCATTCTTTGAGTGTAACGTCTAGTTCCGGTGTAAAGAATTGCATCCTTTGCGCCTTTACCAAGTGCTTTTTTTCCTGCCAAGTATCCAGTAAGATATGCTGCAGGTACACTTTTTCTAGAACCCTTCCATCCTTTCTCAAGGAGATATCTAGAATGTGCAGATGCAACTACTTTATCGCCTTCCATTCCAGGTGTTAGAATTTGGACTTGAGTGTTTTCATTAGTAATATTTACAGTGATAAAATCACGTTTACCCATCAACATGGTGCCACGTTTTTTGTAATTGGTCTTTTCCTCTCTAAGTCTACGCAATATTTTCGAATAGGCCATCTATAGAAACCGAGTTTGAATCTGCTCTTATATACGTTAAGCGCGAATTAGAGCCGCAAGCAAAGCCTTCTGTGTATGTAAACGATTTTCTGCCTCATCCCAAACAACAGACTGACTTCCATCAATTACAGATGTTGTAACTTCTTGTTCTCTTTTTGCTGGAAGACAATGCATAAAGATCGCATTAGTATTTGCAGACTTCATTAGTTTTGAACTGACTTGATATTTTGGAAGGAATTTTTTGATTCGTTTTGGATCACTGTTGTGAATTGAAGAATAGGTGTCAGTAACTATAACATCTGCATTTTTAGTTGCGATAAGCGGATCAACAGTTAATTCAATGTTAGTTGATTTCTTTGCTTGTTTTACAACGCCTTTGTCAGGTTGAAATTCTTTTGGAGTTGCAATAGACATGTCAATTTCAGATAGTGCGGCACCATAAATCATAGAGTTGCATACATTATTTCCATCTCCAACCCAGGCAATCTTTAGTCCCTTGAGTTTTTTCTTTTTTTCTTTAATGGTCATAAAGTCTGCCAATATTTGACAAGGATGAAATGAATCAGAGAGTCCATTAATTACAGGCACACTAGAGTGTTCTGATAATTTTTCAATTAAATCATGAGAGTAGACTCGCGCCATAATACAATCAGTATATCTTGACAGAGTCTTTGCAGTATCCTCAACTGTCTCTCCTCTGGATAGCTGCATGTCATTTGCTGATAAATTAATTGCGTGACCGCCTAGCTGAAACATTCCTGTTTCAAAACTCACACGAGTTCGAGTAGATGGCTTTTGAAATATCATTGCCAGAGTTTTATTTTTCAAAATAGGTTTGGTAGTTCCTTTTTTGAGTTCTTTTTTTAGTTTAATGGAGTCATCAATTAATCCTAAAAATTCCTTTGGAGATAGTTCCGCTAAAGTGAGTAAGTTTTTTGTTTTGAGTTTCATTTCTTAAAGAATCCAAACATACCTCGTTTCTTTTTAGATTTTTCTTCTTTATCATGTTTTTGTAAATCCTTAGCATCATCTTCAACCTCATCTTCAAGATCTTCTTCAATATCTTCTTCAATATCTTGTTTTGATTCACCAGGTTTTGGTCTGCCGTCTTTTATCCATTGACGGATTTTATTTCCTAGTTTTACTGCTTCACTGTCTCTTTCAGGTGGTGGAACATCAAACAGATCTGAATAAATTGCAATATCATCATCCTTGATTCCATCAAATGGATCATCTGAAGAAATTTGTGTTGGTTCTGGTGTTGGTTCAGGTTCTGGTGTTGGTTCAGGTTCTGGTGTTGGTTCAGGTTCTGGTGTTGGTTCAGGTTCTGGTGTTGGTTCAGGTTCTGGTGTTGGTTCAGGTTCTGGTGTTGGTTCAGGTTCTTTGTCTTTTTTTATCTCAACGTTATCTAATGAGCCAAAAACAGTTTCAAGAAAAGTTGTTTTATCAAAAGCCTTTAGATCAGAGTATTCTTGCCCAGTTCCAACATAAAGAACAGGAGTTGAAGTTATTTTTACAATAGATAGTGCAGCCCCACCTTTAGCATCAGCATCACTCTTTGTCAAAATAGAGGCATCGAATTTTACATGCTCATAAAACTCTCGTGCTTGATTCACAGTATCATTTCCTGCCAAAGAGTCACCGACAAAAATTTTCATATCAGGATTTACAACTTTGGTGATTTTTGCAATTTGCTCCATCAAGTTTTTGCTTGTTTGCATTCTTCCTGCAGTGTCAATTAATACACAATCTGTTCTGTGAGAATTTGCATAAAGAACAGCGTCTCGTGCAACAGCAGCAGGATCTGATTCGTAGTTTTGAGCAACAAGTTTCAGATTAAGTCGATTAGTGTGCTCTCGCAATTGCTCAATTGCACCTGCACGGAAAGTGTCAGCAGCAGCTACTACTACAGAATATTTTGCTTGTTGCAACAAATGTGCCATTTTTGCCAGTGATGTAGTTTTGCCAGTTCCGTTAATTCCAACAAACAAAATCAAAAAGGGTTTTCCTTGTTTCTTTTTTTCATCAATTTTTGCAAACAGATCATAAGTACCTGCAGCATCAAATAGTGTAGAGATACTTGAAATCAAACTGTCTTTGACAAATTTTTCAATTTCTTTTTTATCAACTTTAGAGCCAATTAGTTTTGTTTTGAGATCTGCTTTGATAGAATCAATTACCTCGGTTGCTACATCAGACTCCATAAGAGAAATTTCTAATTCAAATAAAATATCTTCAATATCTTTTTCATTTAGTTCTTTTTCACCAAGACTTTTCGCTGCATTTGAAAATGCACTACGAAGTTTATCAAACATAGTTTATCCCGATTTTGGTTGTTGCATTGCCTGCATCATTTGATTCATTTGGGCTTTTCCTTGCTCTAATCGATTTGCTGCATCTTGTTTCTTTGCAGCAGTATCTTGCAAAGCAATTTCTATTTCTTTAATTCTTGCTTCAAGATAATTAATTGCAGAAGGAAAATCTTTTTCAACTGCCACTCCAGATCCAATATTTAAAATGATTTTGCTATTTGATGAAATCTTTGTTGGAACATAAGTTCCCATTCCAATTGGAACTAGAGTTTCTGATTCAGGACTTTTACCAAGTGACTGGATTGATTCAATTGCGGCAGTTGCTTCTCTCAAAATACTGTAGAAGGTTCCTTCTCTTTGAGATAAATCAGAAAAATATGTCTCAAGCATTTGCATTTGCTGCATTAATTGCTCGGCCTGTTCTTCACTCATTTACAACCAACCCCCCTCAGAAGGTTATAAATTCATTCATGAGCAAGTGTGAAATCAAAAATAGAAAATGAAGAAAAAAATAAAGATTGAACTTTATTTTGCTTTAGAGAATCTAGATTCTACCTCATCCCAGTTTACTACATTCCACCATGCGGCAATATAGTCGGGTCTTTTGTTTTGGTAGTTTAGATAGTATGCATGTTCCCAAACATCACAGCCCAATAATGGTATAAGTCCTTCAGTTCTTGGACTTGTTTGGTTTGGCATTGATTTGTATTCAACCTTACTTGATGAAGGGTTGTAAACTAACCATCCCCAACCGCTACCTTGTATTACTGCTGTAGTGGATGAAAATTTCTCTTTAAACTCAGCGAAGCTTCCAAAAGAACTGTTAATTGCATCAGCAATTGATCCTCCTGGTTCACCGCCTCCGTTTGCTTTCATGTTGTTCCAAAATAGCCTGTGGTTATCAAATCCACCACCATTGAAATTAACTGCACCTCTTTGAGCATCTGGTACTGATTTGATATCAGCTAGAATCTCAAGTATGTCTTTTGATTGAATATCAGCAGGACATGCTTCAAGGGCTGCATTTAGTTTGTCAGTGTATGCTTGATGATGTTTTGTGTGATGAATCTCCATTGTTTTTGCGTCAATGTGAGGTTCTAGTGCATCATATGCATATGGCATTTCAGGAAGAGTGTATTTTCCCATAGAATCAAAGAGATCTTAATTCAATTTATTGCTTTACGAAGCAATTCATTTTTACTTGTAAAAATGCTGAAAAAATTTGTGAAAATTCTAGCATTTTCATTAATACTTGTGATTACCGCAGGATTTGTTTTCTTCGAGTCCTTTTTTGCAGAAGATGAAATTAGAGTATATTTGGACAAGAGCGTTCCATTCATCGGAACTGACATTCCCAGAATGGATGGAATTAATGGGGAAGGAATCAAAATCGCAGTAATTGATACGGGTGTGGATTATAATCATCCAGATTTGTTAGGTTGGGGACCTGATGGCAAAGTCATAGGAGGGTACAATTTCATCGACGAGGGCAAACCACCACTTGATACTAATGGACATGGCACTCAAGTTGCAGGAGTGATTGCAGCTGATGGACAAGCCAAAGGTGTTGCACCAAAAGCCAAAATTCTCGCATACAAAGTTTCAGAAAATGGTGAAGGAGTATCATCAGATCTAATTATTCGAGCAATTGAGAAAGCAATTGAGGATGATGCAGACATAATCAACATTAGTTTGGGAGTTAACAAAACAAATTCAAAGATTGACCGTGCAGTAAATCTTGCATTAGACAAAGAAATTTTTGTAGTAACTGCAGCTGGAAATGACGGTCCAGAATTGCAAACAATTGGAAGTCCTGGAAGAAATTATGGTTCAGTTACAGTTGGTGCAACATACAACAATCTCACGTCAAGCTTGGTTGCAACACTAGAAGTTAATGACAAACCATTTACAGTAATTCCAATGGTCGGATCTACAAAATTGCAAGACCCAATTACTGGAAAAATAATTTTTGCGGAGCATGGAAAATTAAAAGACTTTGAGGGAATGGATGTCAAAGATGCAATAGTAATAGTTGAGAGAGGAAGTGACGTTGAAGGAGAGATGCTGTATTTTTCAATAAAAGAAAATAATGCTGCAAATGCAGGAGCCAAAGCTTTGATAGTATACAATAATGTTCCAGGAATTTTTCTTGGAGAATTAATTCACGAGTTTATTGAATCAGACTATTCACCACAAATTCCAGTAGTATCAATTGATAGAGAAGAAGGACTAGAAATTATTGAATCAATCAAAAATGAAAATCATGCATCAATGCATCTGTTTTACAATCCAGACTTTGTAGCTCATTTTAGCTCCCGTGGTCCTGTTTCACCATTTTACATAAAGCCCGAACTTGTTGCCCCTGGTGCATACATCAATACCACTCAAAACAATGCAGGGTATAATTTCACTAGCGGAACAAGTTATGCTGCACCCCATGTAAGTGGGGCAGCAGCACTGTTACTGCAGAAAAACCCACTACTCCACCACCATGAGATAAAATCGCTATTACTAACTACAGTTGTGCCTGTATCTGATGCCTACGGCCAGCAATTCTCTCTAAATGATGCAGGGGCGGGAAGGCTTGATATCGCAAAGGCATACGGAGCCAATCTAATCATAATGCCACCGAATTTTGTAATTAGTATTCCATCAGATAACAAAATTGCAGAAAAACAACTGCAACTAAAACTCATTGATGGAACCCTAGATAATTTGGATGTAAAATTTGAGGGTCCAGAATTTATTCAATTTGCACACATTCTTGAAGAAAATAATTTAAAATTCAAACTAAGTATGACTGGCGAAAACTTTGGTGATCATGAAGGGAAAATTATCATTCATCATGATGATACTCAGTATACCATTCCAATACTAGTTCACTATACTCAAGGCTCTGTTTCTGTAATTCAACAAAATCAAAAACTAATCTTTGAAATTTATCATCCAGAGAAATGGAATTTTGCAAAAATTTCAGTTACAAATAGCAGAGACGGTAAAGTAGATACTACAACTATGTTACCAAACAAAAATTCAACAATTGATATTTTTGAGAATTCAGATTACTGGATTGAAGCTAAAATCAAAACAGACCAAAACTCTACAAGTGCATACAATACAATTCAGATAACTACAGTTCCAAATAATATTCAGAGATTAGACCTTGATGTTCCAGAAAAACAGATCGGAATCATTGCAGTAATAATAGTAGCTATTGGAATTTTTGGATTAATTAAAAGAAGATAATCTATTGTAGTATTTTAGGACCTGCCTCAATAATTTCAGGTGAGACATTTTCAAACTTACTGAAATTCTCAGTGAACATCTTAGCTAGTTTCTTTGCAGATAAATCATACGAGTCCTTATCAGTCCAAGTATTTTTTGGATCTAAAATTTCTGATGGAACGCCTTCGACTTCAGTTGGAATATCCAAATTAAACAAATCATCATGACGATACTTTACAATATCAAGTGCACCAGAAAGTGCAGCAGAAACCATTGCTCTACTGTATTTTATCTTGATTCTTTGTCCTTCACCGTATGGACCGCCAGACCACCCAGTGTTTACAAGATAAACCACAGTATTATGCTGATTAATTTTATCACCTAATAATTTGGCATAAACTGAGGCAGGTCTAGGCATGAATGGAGCCCCAAAACACTCAGAAAATACAGATTTGGGTTCTTTGATTCCTCGTTCGGTTCCTGCCAATTTACTGGTATAACCGGACATGAAATGAAACATTGCCCCCTCTTTTGTCAATCTAGAAACAGGTGGCAAAACACCTAGTGCGTCTGCTGTCAGAAATACGATTACTTTGGGATTCCCCCCAACACTTGGAATTACAGCACCGGGAATAAAGTCAAGGGGATATGCAACTCTAGTGTTTTCAGTTAATGTGTTATCATCATAATCAGGTACATTGTCTTTGAGTACTACATTTTCTAAAACTGCGCCAGGTTTGATTGCGTTCCAAATTTCAGGTTCTGCTTCTTGACTAAGATTGATACACTTTGCATAACATCCACCTTCAAAATTAAAAGTTCCATTATCAGACCAACCATGTTCATCATCACCAATTAGTTTACGATTTGGATCTGCTGAAAGCGTAGTCTTTCCAGTGCCAGACAATCCAAAGAACAATGCAGTGTCACCTTTCTCTCCAATGTTTGCAGAGCAGTGCATTGGGAAGATTCCACGGTCAGGTAGTAAGAAATTCATTACACCAAACATTGACTTTTTCATTTCACCGGCATATTCTGTTCCGCCAATCAAAACAATTTTCCTAGTCAAATCAATTAAGATAAAGACATCAGTTCTTGTTCCATCAATTTCCGGATCTGCTACAAAGTCGTTAATACATAAAATGGTAAATTCGGGTTCATGGTTTTCAAGTTCATCTTTTGTTGGTCGAATAAACAAATTCCTTGAGAACATATTTTGCCAGACATGATCATTTATCACCCTAATTGGTAAACGGGTTTCAGGGTCTGCCCCAACAAAACCATCAAAGACATAAAGCTCCTTGTTATCAACAAAGTTTTTCATTTTCTCTAAGAGTTTCTCAAATTTGTCAGTTGGGAATTGGTGATTAATTTTACCCCAATCAATTGCATCATGGGTTTTATCATCAAATACAATAAATCGGTCATCAGGGGATCGGCCAGTATATTTTCCAGTATTGACTGAAAGTGAGCCTGTGGAATTTACTACTCCCTCTTTTCGCTCAACTGCAATTGAGACCATCTCCTCTACGCTTAGATTTCTGTGGACTTTGGATGGATTGATTCCAAACTCTTTTAGCTGGTTAGAAAATTTGTCAGTTACTGCATTACCTACGACTTGGGTCAGAGGATTTGGCCTCCAAAAATAATTTTATCAACCCCAGGCTGGTTCATGAGATATCGATCCGCCCAAAGTTTCCTTATTATCTTTTTCTTATAGGAAATTATTTTTTTGTCTAGGAACGTATTTATTCCAAAATTCAAGACTCAAATTGATGCCTATCAACAAGGACAAGATTGCAAAGCGACAGGAAGTAAAAGAACACAATCCAGACTTTGTAAGACCAGAAAGCTGGCGTTATGTTAGATTACAGACTAACTGGAGAAAACCAAAGGGTATCGATCATCACCAGAGAAAACAAAAAAGTAGAGGCCGTCCAGGACTTGTCAAAGTCGGATATGGAGGACCAAAAGAAGCAAGAGGATTGCACCCATCAGGATATACAGATAATTTAGTATTCAATTTATCAGACTTGGAAAAACTAGATCCAAAAACAGATGGAGTTAGATTCGGACACAGTGTTGGAACTAGAAAGAGAAAGGAAATCATTGTAAAAGCAATTGAAAAGAAATTTAAAATTTTTAATGCAAGAGTGAGTGCAATTGGTAGTAAATCTTAACGCAAAAAAGAGACTCGCATCTAGAGTCACTGGAGTTGGAATTCACAGAATTAAATTTGATACGGATCACCTAGATGATATTGCAGATGCAATTACTAGAGAAAACATCCGTAGTCTTATCACTGCAAATACAATCAAGATAAAACCATTTGTTGGAACATCTAGAGGTAGAGCACAATTCAAAAAAGACCAGAGAAAGAAGAGAGGTACAACTCAAGGATCAAAACAAGGTAGAAAAGGTGCAAGAGTTGGCAAAAAGGAAGTTTATGTTGCTAAAGTTCGTTCATTGAGAAGATTACTAAAGATTGCAAAAGACAGAAAAGATTTAACAAATCCAGAATTCTGGGAACTCTACAAAAAAGTAGGTGGTAATACTGTTAGAAACAAAGCACACCTAAGACTACTCATGGATGAAATCAAAGAAAAGAGAAAAGACTAGAACCGATAAACTGTATTTTCTAAATTCACAATTTTACCATTCTTAATCTTGATACCTTCATCGCTGAGCATCTTGGTCTTGATGTGCTCTCCATATGCATAGCCTCCAATTTTACCTGTAGACATTACAACTCTATGACATGGAATGATTACAGGATATGGATTTTTGTTCATAATTTTTCCAACAACTCTCTGTCCATTTTTTAATCCAACGGCTTTTGCAAGATCACCATATGTTGTGATTTGGCCTTTAGGTACTTCGAGTAATTTTTTGTAAATCTTTTGTTCAAGATTCAAAGTTTGATTACCTCAAGATTTGTTGTTTCAAGCAAATCAAGTACTTTTTGTTTATCAGAGCCCAAGCCTTTCCAATCTAATAGTGCAGTAGTTGCCATTTTGTTTTGCAATAAAATATGAGAGAATAGTTCTGAATCAAGATTTTCTAATGCATGTTTTGGAATTACAGTTCCAAGTGCATATTTTCCATCTAGTAATTCATCTGTAAACTTTGAAGGGTAGTGAGTTCCACCAAAGCAAATGGCGACTGGATTTTCAGGAATTGTCTGAGACATTACCTGATGAACTAGTATTGCAACAGAATGACACAATGATTCATCAGTCCATTGTTTTTCAGTAGTACCAATCTCTATGAAAATGGATGGTTTTTTCAATGCAGTAGGACCATGATGTGTGGCCTCTATAGTAATTTGAAAATCTGAAAACTTTGAGCGGTTTTTCTTTAATGTTTGAAGATATGCTTTTTGAAGATCAGGATGAGGTATTGCAACTTGTCTGTCATTTCCTCCAAACTTGGCCTCTGAGAAATTTCCCGTACTATGACAAGTCAGAGCTAACTGTCCAGACTCTGCTGCATGTTTTGAGAGAAAAACAAATCCATCATAGTCATATTTTTCTTCTAACCAATCAGCTGAAATTGCAGGAGTTGGAATAATTAGTAAATCATAATATTTTCCACGAAAAACATCACCGTCTTTGGTCATTTCCTTTGAAAGAAATTTTGCCATATTGTGGCCAGCCGGGTCTTCTTGATACGCAATTAGTAGTTCCATGAGATAAGGAATATAAGGACACCCTATTAATTTCCACCAATGAACCCTAGGCAGACTTTGAAGAATATGGTAAATACCATGAAAATGGCCAAAAAACCAGACAAAGACGAGTACCAACAACATCTAAGACTAGTATTATTGGGAATTGGTGGAGTTGGACTAATTGGATTTACCATACAGTTTGTCTTTTCGGTAATTACATTTGGACGGTAAAATTGTCAGAGGAAATAAAATCTCATTTGTTTGCAATCAGAACCACTGGAGGACAAGAAAAAGTGGTCATGAGATTATTAGAAGCAAAAGCTAATGCCAATCAAATTAACATTCAATCAGTATTACTAGTAGACAATCTCAAGGGATATGTTGTAATTGAAGCAATCAATCCTAGTGATGCATATATGGCAGTTGAAGGTGTAAGACATATTCGCGGTCAATTAAGAGGAGAATTAGAATTCAAAGATATCGAAGGATATCTAATCAAGAAATCAACAGTTTCACAATTAGCAGTAGATAATATCGTAGAAATTACAGGAGGTCCATTCAAGGGAATGAAGGCAACGATCACAAGAATTGATGTTGACAAAGAAGAGGCAACCGTAGTTTTACTGGATGCATCATATCAATTGCCAGTAACAGTAGACGCAAACTACCTAAAACTCTCAAGTGAGGCTTAGGAAGGATTAAATTTTCAATTTGAGTTTGATTTAACATGGGAGAACAAAAAGTATCATCACTTGTAACAGGCGGAGGAGCATCAGCAGGTCCACCGTTAGGTCCAGCACTAGGACCACTAGGTGTCAACATCATGGAAGTTATTCAGGCAATTAATGATAAAACAAAAGACTTTGAGGGAATGAAAGTTCCAGTTACGGTAATTGTTGATACTGATACAAAAAAATATGAAATTGAAATCGGTATCCCATCAGCTGCCGCATTAATCATGAAAGAAGCAGGTATCCAAAAAGGCTCAGGTGCATCGGGTACTCAGTGGGCAGGAGATGTTACACTTGATGCAGTAATCAAAGTTGCAAATACAAAACTAGAGAAATCTTATGCCACATCACTAAAATCAGTTTCAAAGACAATCATTGGTACATGTCTTGCATTAGGAGTCAAAATAGAAGGAAAGACACCAAAAGAGATGACTGCAGAAATCAATGAAGGTAAATGGGATGCAAAATTCCAATAAATATCTGGAAAAAAGATTATCAATAATCACTGTTTTTAATATTTATGAACAAAGTTTCACACTTTGAAATTCCATATGATGATCAAGGTAGAGCACAAAAATTCTATCAAGATGTGTTTGGTTGGCAAATAGCAA
>NZ_JBSWSP010000027.1:0-66262 GCF_054095825.1 Candidatus Nitrosopumilus sp. bin_68KS | reverse complement strand
GCTCGGAGATGTGTATAAGAGACAGACCTGAACCAACACCAGAACCTGAACCAACACCAGAACCTGAACCAACACCAGAACCTGAACCAACACCAGAACCTGAACCAACACCAGAACCTGAACCAACACCAGAATCAAAAAATGATGCTTCTGAACCTCACCATCCTCCTGAAGAACGTGATGTAATTTTTGTTGGCACTAAACCTATCATGACTTATGTTTCCGCAACCTTGACTCAACTTTCTACTAGGCCTACTGTAACAATTAAAGCTAGGGGGAAAAGAATTACACAAGCAGTTGATGTTTCTCAAATGATTGTAAAAAGAATGGATTCTGTTGGGTATGTTATTAGTGATGTAAGAATTTCTTCTGATTCTCTTACCTCACAAGATGGGAAACAACGAAATGTTTCTACAATGGAAATTGATATTTCAAAAAATTAGTTTAAAAAATTTAATTCTATTTGTAATGCTGATCTCAATCATTCTTGTGCTTCTTAGTTTTAGTGGAAATTCATGTGGTGTTCAGCATATATTGATACTAAATGATATTTCCTCCTACGAGAAATCATTTGATCCTGAGTTTTGTGAAATAATTGTTGAAAAAATTGATTCATTTAATGATTCCTGTGAGCCTCAGATTGAAATCCTGGATTGTAGTTAGTATATTGAATCAGTCAAGAATACTATTCCAAAATACACTAGTACAAAACTTAAACAAATCATCAAAACTTTGTAATTTCTATTTGATAATATCTTTGAACTTTTTGATGCAAGAAAAGAAATAACTCCCAACCATGCAAAATCCATCCATATGTGTAAACCAAATAAAATCACAATTCCTGCAAATGCCCAAATTAACATTGCATCTGAAATTAATTTAAAACCAATTGTGAGCCACCAAATAATAAAAAATGGATTTAATGCACTAAGTAAAATTCCTGTAATTAGTGGGCCTTGTTTTGGTTTGATTTCTGAAATTTTTTTTCTTGATAATATGGTTTTAATTTGAAGGAATGCAAATACAAAAAGTGTACTTGCACCTAAAATAGAAATCATTGTTCTAAATTCGGGAAATATTTCTAAAGAAAATACCCCCACTCCTAATAATACGATTAATGGAAATTCTACAATTGAATGGCCAATTGCCATCTTAATTCCTGATCTTATTCCTCCTCTTAGTCCATATGATATATTTGCTGCAAAAAGTGGCCCTGGTGCCATTACCCCTGATGCTGAAATAGCGATAACTAATACTGCAAATTCTAAAAACTGTTCCATTATCTACTGATTACAAGAAATTAAATGCTGAATTAAACATTAATTGAAAAAATCTATGTATACATTGAATCTTTGAACTGATTAGTTTCTACTTGTGCTTCTTTAATTACCTCTTCAGCTTTTTCAGCTTCCTTTTGCAATGATGCTATGTTACATGAAGCTCCTGGAATTAATTTTGACATTGCCATACAAAGATTTGCACTTGATTTAAAATCTGGTCCTTCTCCTTTTGTATGAAAAACTATCACTACTACATCTTGTTTTGAAATACTTCCTTCATTTAGCAAAACCCCTGGAATGCCTGGAACAGTACCATGTTCTAATACTTTTAATCCTGTATCTCTTATTTTCCCCCTAGCTGACTCTGTACTGCCTATTCCAATCATTTCCTCATTCCCATTAGGATCTTTTACTGCAACACTACTTAGAATTAATTCAATTTTGTGTTTTTTTGCCCATTCTAGCATTGTTCTAGCTGTAACTCTATGCAAAGATTGTTCAAGTGTTAGATATGATAAAAAAATTCCTACTTTCAGATCTTCATTTACAAAAATCCTAGTTGGGAAATTTGGTTTTCCATTTTTTATAACGCTTATTGGTGGAAAACTTTCTGAATCAATAATCCCTGCTAATTGAAAATTTGATGTGTGTATCATTGATTCTGTTGCAATTGCACTACTAAATCCTACTGATGGGAAACCATCAATTAAGTAACCGCCTTCTAGATTCGCAGATTTTATCTCTTTAATTTTAATTTCAGGAGTCAATAGAATGTCTTTGTTGTGATTAGATAATAGGTTTTATCTAGTTTCAAAACTATTTTTGTAATTTTTTAATTAATGCTGCATAAATAAATGGCAAGATTGTGGTTACTTCTGCGTGTAGTGTTGCTTGTCTGGCTTTTTGTGTGACTTTTCCCCATGAAATTGCTTCTCTTACCAACGCTCCACTCAGACTTCCATCGAATTCTTGTGCAGTAGTAATGTAAAATGCATAATCTAACCCTTCTCTATATTGATTCCACCATAATGTGTGGTGTTTTGAAATTCCACCACCAATCATAAATGCTCCTGATTTTTCAGCTTTGAAAATAAATCCTGAGAGCAAATCTGCATCTCCTGTCATGTTAAGTTTGAAATCACTGTGTTTTTGTGCAAAAAGCCAAATTTGACTCCCTACTGCACCATCCATTATTCCTGGAACTACAACACTAACATTATTTTTTTGTGCCCAATAAAGAAATGAATCTTCACCTAAATGCTTTCCAATCATCTTACAAATCTCTGCAGTAGTCATTTCTTTTACTCCACTTTGGTATTCTTCTTCTAAAAATGCCTGCATCTTCTCTTCAATGAGTGGACCGTAACTATCCATTGGAACCAGTACATTTCCTAATCTGTGGATGTTTTGATTTGCCAATTCCATATCGTCCATTGTAAATGATCCTTCTTTGTAATTTGAAAAGTGTCTTGCAATGTCATGATCTAATGCACCACATGTTGTAATTGCAACATCAAACCATTTGTTTTTTATCATATCTTTGATTATCCCTCTTAGTCCTGTAGATACCACTGCACCTACAAATGAAACAAATCGTAAACATTGTTTATCTGAAATCATCTCTGATAAAATCTCCAATCCGTCTGACAGGTTTACTGATTCAAATCCCCCGGATTGAGATAACTCTTTAAAAATTTCCACTATTGATGTACTTGAATCAATTTCTATGTCTTTGACTGGACGACCTGACTCTACCATTAGTTTGGTTGTTGTTGCCAAGTATAAAATTCTGCCTTCGTGAAATCATTTCATTCTATAGAGTAAGAAAACTTTAAACCCGCCTAATAATACCAAATTTCAAATGGCTGATAGAATTAAAGTTGGGTTAGTTGGCATTGGAAATTGTTTTGCTGGTTTAATTCAAGGCATTGAATATTATCGAAAAAATCCCTCACAAGAAGTTACTGGAATTATTCATGAAAAATTAGCAGGATATGGTATCCATGATATTGATTTTGTCTGTGGTTTTGATGTTGGTGAAAATAAAGTTGGTAAGCCTCTTCATGAAGCAATTTATGCATTTCCAAACATGGTTGATTGGATTGCTAAAGACGACTTGCCACACAATGATGCAATAGTCTATGAAAGTCCAATTTTAGATGGAGTAGGTGTTTGGGTTGAAAATAGAATTAAACCAATTGAAAATCCAAAATCTGTAGAACAAATCACTGAAGAGGTAAAAAAAGTAATCAAAGAATTGGGTGTTGAAATTATCGTATCTTATTTACCTGTGGGATCAGACAAAGTTACTGAATTTTGGGCTCAAATTTGCCTTGATACTGATACTGCTTTTGTTAATTGTATTCCTTCCTTCATTGCATCTGATGAAAAATGGGCAAAAAAGTTTGAAGAAAAAAATATTCCTTGTATTGGTGATGACATCAAGGGTCAAGTTGGTGCAACAATTGTACATAGAACGCTGGCAAAATTATGCAGCGATCGTGGAACTAAAATTGAAAAAACTTATCAAATCAATGTTGGTGGAAATACTGATTTTCTAAATATGAAAGAACAAGATAGATTAGCTTCAAAAAGAATTTCAAAAACAGAAAGTGTTCAAAGTCAACTAAAAGAAAGATTAGATGATGATCAAATCTATGTTGGTCCGTCAGATTTTATTCCATTCTTAGGTAATACCAAGTTAATGTTTATGAGAATTGAGGGTCGTCAATGGGCAAACATTCCTTACAATATGGAAGTTCGTTTAGAAGTAGATGACAAAGCAAACTCTGCTGGAATTGTAATTGATGCAATTAGATTAGCTAGAATTGCACTTGATAGGGGTGTTGGTGGTCCAATTAAACCTGCGAGTGCTTATTTGATGAAGCATCCAATAGAACAAACTTCAGATGTTTTAGCAAAATCTGAATGTGAAAAATTTGTTGCAGGAAAATAATTATTGAAAAGTATTTGAATCTGAAAATCTGATTTTTCTACTTGCTTCGTATTTATGCAATGAAAATTTTTTGCTCTTCTGACTCTCTCCTTTTAGTTTGATCATTTTTGTTGTGATGATTTTATTATTCTCTGATAAATCTATGATTACACTACTTCCACCGTATTTTTTATTTTCTACATTTGCCGCAAGAATGGGTATTCTGTTCTCCAATGCTCTAACCTGAACATACATCTGCCAAGGAATAATCCCTCGTCTTACAATTCTACTGGGTGAAAATAGTACTTGAGCCCCTTTCTTTGCAAGCACATTGGCAACATTGGGAAATATCATGTCATAGCAGATAATTACTCCAAACTTACATGCAGTGTTGAAAATTTTAGCCTCTTTTCCTGGTTTTACATTATCTCGCTCATAATCAAAAGGGTGGATTTTTTCTTGTCTTCCTATAAATTCACCCTCAGGTCCGATAATGGGGGCAATTATTGATGGATTTTTTTTGATTTCATAAAATGCTCCTGGTATAATCGTCATTGCAAAATCTTTGGCAATTCTCTTAAATTCTAAAAATTCTAAATCAAAATCTTTGATTTTATTGTTCTTTAACCATTGTTCTGGTAGACATACTATCTCTGTCTCATTTTTACCTAGTTTTTTTAAGATCTCAGATGTTTTTGATATTCCTTTTTGATTGGAATCATAAGACTTTGTTTGAATCAATCCCAATTTGACCATAAACTTAGACCTCAGAATTGGTAATTATAGGTGGCTCTAAAACCTCCAAGTTAGAAAGTTTCTATTTCTATCTGTTATTTACTATACTGACTGTTTAATACAAACAATCTATATTATTTATCTTATTTTAAAAAATCATTTTAGAGTACATTGAAATTCTCAAAAAATTTATTCTTATTTATGGCTGGATCTATCGTAGGATTTATCACCACTCCTTTGATATAATTTATTTTAAATTATTATAATAAGCGATCATCTTGTATCTATAATCATCTCTGTTTGTTTTTAGCACACACACAAGATGTTAAGATATTTTTTATCATAGTTAGTTTATCACCGTCCTATCGTTTGTGTGCTTCAGGTGCTCAAGGGAAATCCCGATGAAGCCTGAAACCACTTTTTAATTTTAAAAAGTACAATATATTGTGCTGAATTCTTGATTTAATTGGTAAGTGATGCTCAAATAAAATACAATGCAAATCACTCTGCTTTGAATCACTGACTATGATTTGTTTTAACGCCTAGCCGCTACGAAAAATATGATAACAAAACAAGAAAAATTACTCAATTATGTCAACTAAACTTGTTAACCATCGATTATCCTATCTAATGCAAAATTGTTGTTATTGGTTCATGTAAAGAAAGTTGAGATCTTTGGTTTCAAATCATTTGGGTTTAAGAATACTACAGTTCAGTTTGAACCTGGGCTTGTTTCAATCTCTGGTCCAAATGGATCTGGTAAAAGTAACATTTTGGATGCCATTATTTTTGCAATGGGTGAAAATAAACCCAAAGTTATGAGGGTCGATAAACTTCGTTCATTAATTCATGATATTGAGGGAAATCGTCGTGGACCTAAAATGGCAAGATCTAGTGTTCACTTTGATAATTCTGATAGAAAAATTCCAGTTGATTCTGATCAAGTTGAAATTACAAGAGAAATGGATGAAAATGGGGAAAACACCTACTATCTGAACAAAAAGAAAACCAATCGAAGCCATATACTTGATTTACTAGATATGGCAAATGCTGGACTTGGCCAACTTAATGCCGTTCAACAAGGCACTGTAACTAGAATCTCTGAATTTACATCAGAGGAAAAAAGAAAAACAATTGAGGATTTAATTGGATTATCTTATTTTGATGAAAAAAAGACAGAATCTGTAAAACAACTTGATGAGGCAGATAGACGATTAGAAATTGCTCTAGCAAAAATGGGAGAAATTAAAAAAAGAATAGATGAACTTGAAGAAGAACGAAACCAAAAATTGCGACACGATATTTTAGAACGTGAATTAAACCGTTACAAGGCAATATCTGCTGCAAATAAAATGAAAATCATTTCTGAGCAAAAATCTTCAAAAGAATCTTCTTTACATACTCTTACTGCAGAAATTACAAAATTTGACGAAGAAAGAAATGCCTTGCGAGCAGAAATCGAATCTCTTGAAACTGAAAAATCACAATTGATGATAGAAGCTAATGATTATAGTCAAGCAAAAGCTTCGCTGGATGTTGAAATAAGCTCTGCAATGGAACAATATGAAATTGATAATAGTGCAATTTCTGCATCAAAGAAAAGAATTCAGCAAATTGAACTTCGAATTCCAGAAATAAAAAATGAAATTGAAGAGATTAATCAAATAAGAGGTGATATCAATTCACAAATCGATAAAATTAAAGAATCAATTGAAGAAACAAATTCAAAGAAAAGTAAAATTAATGCTGATTTAGAAATTATTGATTCGCAAAGAAATGATGTTTTAAATGCACAATCAAAAGCAGCAGCTAAAAAATCTGAAATTGATAATAAAATTAAATCATTAACAAATGAATTGAATCAATCCGAACTAAAATTATCTAAAATCCAAAATGAAAAAGATGAATCAATAATTAAAATAAAAACTAATTCTACCAAGTTTACCGAATTAGAGGAAGATATTACAAAACTCTCTGAATACAAATCTCAATTAGAATCTATGATTAATAATCATAAAGCAACAATTTCTGAATTAAAATCACGAATTTCAAAATTACGTGAAAGAAAATCAAAAATTAACACTGACATGGATGAATTAGGATTAATTTTAGAAAAATCTAGCAAGGCTGCAACTCAATATGAATCTAAAATCAAAACCGTAAAAGGATTCATGCATGAAGATTATACTGTTGCAAAATTAAAAGAAGATGCTGAGAAACTTGGAATAGAAGGTTTAGTATATGAAATGATTTCTTGGGATAAGAAATACGAACGTTCTGTGATGGCTGTAAGCTCTGATTGGATTAAAGCAATTGTTGTAAAGGACTTTGCAACATTACTTGGAATTGCCGAAGTAGCTAGAGGTAAAAATTTACCAAAATTAAAAATTATTCCACTTGAGGCAATTCCTCAATTTAATCTAAAATTACCTAAAGAATCTGGTGTGATAGGTGTTCTTGCAGATTATGTAACATGTGATGAAGCATATTCTGCACTCAAAACATTCTTGTTTGGAAATATTGTCCTTACTGAATCTCGTAAATCTGGTTATAATGTATCTCAAATGGGTTACAAAGCAGTAACTCTTGATGGTGAATTCTTTGAAGCAAAAGGAGGAACCGTTGTAATCGACATCAATTCAAAGATTTCTAAACTTACCAAATTAATTTCAATGAGTAGCGATATCGATGGATTATTCCAATCTATTGGTTTAATTAAAAAATACATGTTAAAGAAAAAATATTCTTTAAAGAAATTAGATGACTCTATCCAATCCTATTCTGATAGACTATCCGTCTCCGAAAATTCCCTAACATCAACTAATGAAAATTTTGAAAATCTAAAATCGAGAATCGGTTCCGCAATTACCATGAAAGAACAATTAACAAAAAGAATATCTGAATTAACTTCAAGAAATACAACTATTGAATCTGAAGTATCTACATCAGAGTCACACGTAGAATCACTACGCCAACGTATTGCTATTGTTGAGGAAAACTATGCTAGTGGGGAGCAAACTAGAATTGCAAATGAATTATCCAAAATCAATCTAAAGAAAGCAGAAATTGAAAAACTTTACACTACAATAATGAATGAATATCGTGATAAATCTTCTCAACAAACTACATTACAAACTCAAGATAATCGAGAGAAATCTCAATTAGTTCGTTTGTCAAATGAAGAAAGTTCTTTGAATTTAGAACACAAAGAATTAGAGCAAAAAATTCTAGATTTAGAAAAACAAAAAGAATCAAAGAGTGAGGTCCTTGTAAAATTAAGGGAAAAAGAACAAGAACTGATTTCTACCTCTGGCTCGTCAATTGAAAATTTAAAAGAATATGATGATAAACTTAAAATTTTATCTGAAAAAGATAGAGAAATTACAAAACAAATGAATTCATTGGAACGACAAACTGATTCTTTGAATAGAGATTTGCATGATTTAGTTGAAAATGAAGTAAAGTTGCAACAACTTCTTTCTGCATTTGGATTTAGCAAAGATATGGAAACATTCGATGTGGAATCCATTGTTCATGGTCTGACTACAGAACTAAATACCCTAAATTCACTAAATGCCAAGGCTCCAGAAACCTATCTTGAAGTCTCATATGGATATCGTTCCATGTCCACACGAAAGAATTCTCTTGAGGAAGAAAGAAATTCTATTGTTAAATTTATTGAGGATATTGAGAAAGATAAACGACAAACATTCTTGGATGCATTTGATAAGGTCGATAAAGAAATCCGTTTAATTTTCAATAAAATGACTGAGGGCAATGCTTGGTTAGAATTACAAAATGAAGATGATATCTTCAATTCTGGAATTTCTTATCTAATCCAATTCCCTAACAAACCAAAAAGAGAATCAACATCGATTAGCGGTGGTGAAAAAACGTTGGCAGCTATTGTATTTGTTCTTGCATTACAAAAACTAAAACCATCTCCATTTTACTTATTTGATGAAGTTGATGCTCATCTTGATGCTCCAAACTCTGAAAGACTAGCAAAAATTTTAGAAGAAAGATCCAAAGAAAGCCAATTCATTATGGTTTCACTCAAAGATTCTGTGATTCAGAAAGCTAAATTGATCTACGGCGTATTTCCAAAGAACGGCGTTTCAAATGTTGTTACTTACAAAGACAAACGAATGCCATCTGTCCAAACTTCTTAGTCTAGCTTTATGTGACATGCAGAATATTGACCCTCACTAATTTCTAATAACTCTGGCTCTACAATACATTTTTCTATTACATATGGACATCTTGCTCTAAATCTACACCCTTGAAAAACATCTTCATCAGTGGCTTCTTTGATTCTGATCTTTTTCACTCTCTTTAAATTATCTGGATCCGGTTCTGAAATTGCGTCAATTAATGCTTGAGTGTATGGGTGCTTTGGTTTTAGCAAAACTTGGTTAATTGGACCTCTTTCTACAATTTTTCCATGATACAAGATTGCTATTTTTTGCCCAAAATATCTGGCAGTTGCCAAATCATGTGTAATATAGATAAATGAAATATTGTATTTTTTCTGTAATTCGTGCATCAATTCAAGCATTTCAGCTCTAATTGAAACATCTAACATTGAAACTGGCTCATCAGCAATGATGATCTTCGGTTTTAATGATAGTGCTCGTGCCAGAACTATTCTTTGTCTTTGTCCTCCAGATAACATATGGGGGTATTTTTTTATTATTTCATCAGCAGGTTCTAGTTTTACTTCCTGCAACACTTCGATTACTCTCTCCACTCTGTCTTGTTTATTGCCAATTTTGTGTATTTCTAAAGGCTCTGCTATAATATCTCCAATTTTCATTCTTGGATTAATGGAATCATATGGATCTTGATGAATCATTTGACAATTCATTCTGATTTTTTCCAAATTCTTTTTTCCATTATCTATCTCACGTTCTTCAAAAAAGATTTTTCCTGAATCTGGTTCAATTGATCTGAGAATTAATTTAGCTATGGTTGATTTTCCAGAGCCTGATTCCCCTGCTATTACTAGAACTTCTCCTTTTTGAAGTGAAAAAGAAATATCATCTGTCGCCCTAACTGTTACTGTTTTTCCACTAAACATACCTTTTTTAATAAAATATTTTTTTAAATGCTCTACTTTTAGAATTTCAGTCAATGATTATCTTTGAATAAAGAAGTATATCAAGAAATATAATTTAGGCGTAAAATTTATGATAACGAATTTATGTTAAATAATATCTGAATTAATACTTGAATAACACTTTACAAAAAAATCTAGATTATAAGAAATTCATAGTTGATGATAGACTACAATATTTCAAACCTCATGCAAGTAAAATAGAAAAAACCTTTGCTGAAGAGATTTCTTTTAGTTTGAATAGAAATGGTAAATTCATTTCTCCTAAATTCTTTTATGATAAAAAAGGCTCAGATTTGTTTGAAAAAATTTGTACTTTGCCTGAATACTATCCTACTAAGACTGAAATTATGATTTTAAATAAACTCAAAAATGAATTACCTTCATATCTCGATCAAACTTTTAGGGTTGTTGAATTAGGCAGTGGTGCTTCAATCAAGACACGAATAATTCTTGATATTTTTTCAAAATTATGTGAACATGTCGAATATTTTCCTATCGATATATCTGAGATTCTTGCAGAAAGCTCTGAGGATTTATTGAGAGATTATGAAAATTTGCATATTACTGGAATAATCGATACCTATGAGGGTGGTTTAGAATTTCTAAAAAATTATGATAATAAAAAAAATTTAATTTTATTTTTGGGTTCTAGTTTTGGAAATTTCTCGCCCAATGATGGTCATGAATTTTTACAAAAAATAAACTCTACAATGAAAAAAGGCGACCTCTTTCTAATTGGACTTGATTTGGTAAAGGATAAGCAGATTTTAGAATCTGCCTATGATGATTCACAGGGAGTCACTGCCGAATTTAACTTGAATGTTCTTTCGAGAATAAATGATGAACTAGATGCAGATTTTAACTTGAATAATTTTTCACATCATTCACTTTACAACGAAACTGATCAAAGAATTGAGATGTATCTAAAATCTCTAGTTGATCAATCTGTAGTGATCTCAAAATCCAATCTTTTATTAAATTTAGACAAAGATGAATTAATTCATACTGAATATTCTCACAAGTATAGGTTGTCTCAAATTCAAAAACTTCTTGATGATGTTGGATTTGAAATTAAACATACATGGTTAGATGATAAGAGCCACTTTTCACTAACTTTGGTATCTAAAACTTTAGATGTATTCTGCACATCTAAAACCTGAAAATAACCAACGTTCATCCAATCTGAAAAAATTCCTATAACTTCCTCTAATTGACATTTCTGGAGTGGCAAAAGACCCTCCTCGCAAAACTTTTTGATTTGTAAACCATTTGTCATTGTACTCATCGAATCCTGATTTGAATCCTGGATATCCTGTAAACTCTGATGAAGTCCACTCCCAGACATCTCCAATCATCTGTTGACATCCGTATTGACTTGCACTATTAGGATATGTGCCAATCTCTGAGCATCCCCAAATATACGATTCAAGTAAATTACATTTTCCATTTGTTGGTTTGTCGTTTCCCCAAGGATAGATTGTTTTTTGATTTTTCCCCTCATTCCAACATGCAGCTTTTTCCCATTCTGCCTCAGTAGGTAGTCTTTTACCTGCCCACTTACAATATGCATCTGCTTCATAATAACTGACATGGCATACAGGTTCATTTGGATTGATTTTTCTTATTCCTAAAAAGTCTCTGACATTCCATTCGTCATTAATTTTCTCCCAATACATTGGTGACTCCCAACCATTTTCCTTTACTTTCTCCCATCCATCTGATAGCCAAAATTTGTATGTCTTATATCCTCCATCCTCTACAAATTTTAGATATTCTTCATTTGTAATTGGAAAGATATCTATCTTGAAATCCTTTAGATACACTTTGTGTTCTGGAAGTTCAATATCATAACAGAAATCATTACCATTGTAGCCCATAGAGTACAGCCCTCCATCAATTCTAACTGATCTCTTATCCTGTTTGCTTTGTTTTGGTATTTTATTTTTCTTGACTGGATGATATTGTTCTGCTAACAGATGTTGCAAGTCATATACTAGAAGCTCTTGATGTTGACACTCATGATGAAATCCCATAATTATTAATCTCATTTCCTCAGAACTGAGATTTTTTGATTCGATAAAGCGCTCTACTCTTTGATTAACTGTGTTAAAGTATTGAAATATCTGATCAACTGTGGGTCTTGATACCACGCCCCTTAATCCTTTATCATGTGGAACTCCAAATTGTTGATAGTATGAATTAAGATATTCTGAAAATTCTTTTGAATAAAACTCATAATTTTTGTCCAATTTACTCATTATTGCCTCATAAATCCAACTTACATGACCAATGTGCCACTTTGGTGGGCTCATAAATGATGCAGTCTGAACTCCAAAATCATCTTTTTCTAAAGTTTTCACAAGTTCCAAAGTCCTACTTCTAATTTCTCGGAATTGATCTAGTGGCTGCTTTTCTTGTAATTCTTGATTACTGGTCAATATTTTTGATTTATTTTTTCTACTATTATACCTGACCCTGATTTCAATGATGAAAGTCTTGTAACTTATGCTGCTGCAAGAAGGAAATATGTTGTTATTTTGATTTTTTTCATGGATGACAAAGTCCTCTTTGTTTCAGTAGATCCTAATGTAGAAATTGACAAAACTCCTACAAACTTCTGGATATTTGTTCCTAAAGAAAAGTTGCCTAATATCCTCTTGCAAAAATTGGAATTGAAACACTCTGCTCTTGGCAATACATGCATTTTTCATTTGAATTTTCACTATCAAATGGAATTACTCGAATATCTGCCCCTGTCTCTTCTTTGATTTTCTCCTCACATTCTAATTTTCCACACCAAGGAGCATTGAAAAATCCACCCTTCTCAATTTTTGATTTAAATTTAGAATAATCTGAAATATCCATGGTATTTTTTTTCGCCTGTTCTTTGGCGTTTTTTAACATCTCATTTTGAATTTCCTTCAATATTGTGAAAACATTTTCAATTTCATTAAAACTCAAAGTTGATTTTTCCCTATTGTATCTTTTTGCAATTACAATGCTTTGTTTTTCAATATCTTTTGGTCCTATCTCAATTCTTAATGGAACTCCTTTTAATTCCCAATCATTAAATTTGTAACCCGGAGATAATTCGCTTCTATCATCTACATGTACTCTGATTTCTTTTGTTTCTAATTCTTTTTTAATTTCCTCTACTTTGGATAGGACTTTTTCTTTTCCTTCTTCATTTTTGTAAATTGGTATAATCACAACTTGAGTTGGTGCTACATTAGGCGGTAACACTAACCCTTTGTCATCACCGTGTGCCATTATCATGGCCCCAATTAATCTCCATGAGACTCCCCATGAAGTCTGCCAAGCAAAATGCTCTACATTATCTTTATCTGCAAATTTAACTTCAAATGGTTTTGAAAAATTTTGTCCTAGAAAATGAGATGTTCCCATCTGCAATGCCTTTCCATCTGGCATGATTGATTCCATTGTAGTTGTATATACTGCACCTACAAACTTCTCTTTTTCGCTTTTCTTTCCTACTGTTACTGGAATTGCTAATTCTTCTTCAACAGTGTTTTTGTAAATCTCTAAAATTTTCATTACTTCTTTTTCAGCTTCTTCTTGAGTTGTGTGAACTGTGTGACCTTCTTGCCACAAAAATTCTGAGGTTCTTAGAAATGGTTTTGTTGCTTTAATTTCTGCCCTTAATGCTGTATTCCAAAAATTTATTTTTAATGGTAAATCTCTCCAACTTTGAATCCATTTGGCATACATAGTATATGCCAAAGTCTCCGATGTTGGCCTTAGAGCAAGTTTATCTCCAATTTCATTTGTGCCTGAATGGGTTACCCAAAATACTTCTGGATTAAATCCTGCAAAATGTTTTTGCTCTTTTCCTAACAATGATTCTGGGATTAATATTGGTAAAAATCCATTCCTTATTCCATTTTTTCCAAATTTTTTATCAAATGTACTTCTCAATGATTCCCATATGGAGTACCCATCAGGTCTTAGAACAATTAATCCTTTAACAGGTGCATAATCTGCCAGTTTTGCTTTTAGAACAACTTGAGTATACCATTCACTAAAATCTTCATTTTTTGAAACTGTAATTCCTACATCCTCTTTACTCAAACTAAAAGTCCAAGAATTAATTTAACTAATGAGCCTTTCGTGAGAATTATACTACTGTAAATTTATTTCATAATTTTAAAGTGCGTCCCCTTTACAGAGAACTTTACCCATTACTCTACTTTGGAAATTTGGACACACAAAGCACTGGATAAATTGAATTTCTTCTTTTAAAACTGGACAGTCTACATATTCCTGTTTCATTTTTTTGAGCATTTTTGGACTAACTCCTTTAAGCTTCAATTTCCCTTTTTCATCCATCATGCCTGATGCTTTTAATTCATCTTTAACTTCTTGAGGCAGTTTCTGTCTTCCTTCTTTCTCGTTGATCTCAACTTCGTATTTGTGTTCTAATTCTGCCATGTTATGCCATAAAACAAACGGTGATTTATTACTAGCGTTTTTTTGATCTCAAAAAAGTTTAAACTTTAATACTGTTGATCATTTCGATATTAAATACCATAATTCTATTTAATAACACATGAACAAGAGCAGAACAATTACCATCTTTGAGGAATACCTACAATCTGAAAAGACGATAGAGCATTATGCATATCATATCAATCGATTTGCAAAATATTATAATCTTGACTCTTGGGATTCAGTTTTAAGTCTAGAATCTACGGATTTAAAGGAAAAAATTGAGGATTATATCATTAATTACAAGAATCAGGGTAAGAGTGCCAACTACATCAGAGTAATTACATTTGCACTACAATCCCTATGTGATTCAAATGAGAAAATGGGGATTAATTGGAAAAAGATTAGAAAACTATTAGGCAAAAAAACACGGCCAAAGAAATCAAGACCATACACTACAGATGAAATTAAACGTATGCTGGGTGGTGTTAAGGGTTTAAGAAATAAGGCACTGATTCTATTATTATCTTCAAGTGGTGTTAGACGTGGAGCGATTCCTAGCATGCGAATTAAAGATTTGAAACAAATGCCACATGGTTGTCTAGCCATGACAGTTTATCCTGATACTGATGAAGAATATACCACATTTATCAACAAAGAAGCAAGTGAATTTCTTTCACGATACCACGAACAAAGAAAACATGATGGTGAAGAACTAACAACAAATTCCCTTGTCTTTCGTTCAATTTACAAAAATGCAAAATCCAAAGTAAAACTATTAGATGAAAAATCAATCTCTAATCTTATTCTTAGAGCAAAACATAATGCAGGAATTGACGTAGACGATGCCCCAAATCTTCTAGTTCACGCATTTAGACGTAGATTCAATACAGTTCTAAAGCTTCAATCTAATGCAAATCCTACACTAATAGAACGATTGATGGGTCACGACCAAAAACTAGACAATTCCTATTTTCAACCAACAATAGACCAATTATTTGAGGAATATCAAAAAGGAATGGCAGATCTTACAATAGATGATAGTGAAAGATTGTTAGTAGAAAGACAGGAAATGCAAGAGGAAATTAACCGATTAGAGCAAGAAAAATCAAAGAATAGAGAATTAGAGAACAGAATATCTGAAAATGAGGCACAAATGAAAGAGCTATTCAAAATGATTAGTTCTGGAAAGGCAGGCATAATCAAAAGTGAAGATAATGAGATTCATGTTAAACTAAATCAAGATTAAATGTATTTTTGCCAAACAAAACCTTTCCGAATAATACAAAGTTGGGCATTTCTAATGGTCGAAAATATACCATCAACATATTCAGGTTTTAAGGATTTGAGGTTGATCTCTTCGGCCTCTTTAATTGCATCATCTATCCAAAACTTTATGTCTGTTTGGACTTTCTCGCTTTGAAAGTTTTTGTCATCTTCAATCATTGTTTGAATTTTTTTTAATTTTTTTAGAGATCCATCAAAATTTCCTAGATAACAGAATTTTGATTTTCTTTTTCCGTTCTCATAGACGTAATGATGGACTCTGTAATATTGGCCTCTAGGCCTTCCCGAAGTGTCATAATCCTTGTGTTTTTGATTTGCATTTCGCCTACTCCTTCTGCGTTGTTTCTTTCTAGGTGATTCTAAGACTAAGTGGCCTTTTTTGCCACACTGCTTTCCATCTTTCATCCAAGGACAATCTACTAGCATCTTATTTGACCCTCATTTGACTACTCATCATATTTGACTACTCAACTAATAATAGTTCTCTATACCTAAATCGTGTAACTTATTGTAAGATGTTGGGACAAATTACAATAATCTACTATTGTGGAAAATGTGGCAATAAACTAGATTCTAACCGATATTGTGTTTCTTGCAAGTATCAATTCGATAATGGAGGAATTAACCATGAGTAGTATGTGTCGTGGTGAATGTGAAACAAACAGAGAGGGTATTCATTTTGTAGCAATTAGACAAGTTCGTTATGACAAAGGAATGGGTTCTTGTATCAAATGTCAAAAGGCATGGACTACTAATCAAAGATATTGTCATTGTTGTAAATCGAAAATGAGATACAATAGACGAGATAAAAATTAAGAAATTTTAGACATGAATCTCCTCAAAGATAATCCAAATGAGCATCTTAACCCCGATTTTAACACCGCATTAACACAGTGGACTAACACGTTAGGACATGTATTAACACAAAAAGAAACTAAAGTGGTTAAACTTGGATACAAGATCAATGTACTCAGTGGTAGGGTGTTTGATTACACTGACTTTAAAGATATTGTAAATCATAATTATTTTCGAGTTATAGTTTGCAAACTTAAACCGATATTTATTCTTGAAAATAAATCGGACAAGGCCTACTATAGACTTCAAGGACTATACACAGACAAAAAACTAACACAGTGGTACACGGATACCTCAGAAAATAATAGGATCTTTGGAACTCTTGATCAATTACTATCATTAATAAAACATCGACCAGCAATGATTCATGATATTCACATAGATACTAAAACATCAAATCTCTACAATTCACTATTGCAATCAGGACATAAACCAAATCCTGACAACAAGAAAATAATCATTCCTCTAAAGAATAATCCGTTAGTTGATTCTCACGTACGACTTACTCTTATTGTTACTTCTAAAGATACTCTTACCTTTACTATTGGCTGTACTTTTAATCCAATTCCTTATGATGCTTCAGGATTTGCAAAACTCTTTGATATACTTGGCCAGATGAAAACTATTCTCAAGATTAATGCTGGTAATAATTTTCAAATTTGTCCTGTATATGATTATCATATGAGATATTTTCATTTTAACAAAGATTCTTTAGAATATAATTTCCCGCCTGGATTTACTCTTAATTTGGTCTATAATCATGTGCAAATCTACCAAAAAAAATTGGATACTGGAAAATCTGTTATCCGATATGAGGAAAAGAAAAAAGATGTATTTCTTGTCAAATAATCAAAAACAAAATTAAGTCAAACGTATACGTAAAAAATGAGAATTATAAAATTAATTTCCAAAATTAGGCATGAACTATGAAATCATTACCCCCTCAGGCACAGTTTAGGCGTAAAAAAGAGCAAATTTAGGCAGGCCTAGTCGTCAAAAATGGGAATTTAAAAAATTAGGCATGAATAGGCGTCAAAAAAGGCTGTTTATTCATGGTTTATGTGTAATTTCAAACCATTTTGAGTTTATTTTTTAGTGATAATTTTCTAATTTTATAAATAAGATTATGAAAACATGATAATTCTAGTAATTATCATAATCGTATTTGTTTTGTTTTTTATTCCAACATCGATTATGGGAAATATTGAAGTTGATGAAATAAATAAAAAACTGTTCTATACTTGGAACCTTTCTATTTTCAGTAACATTGGATGTAATAGAATCTGAATTTTCATATACATATTTGATTGAAAACGTTCAATCAAGTTGTAATGCTCTCAAAAACACCATTATTTACTAATGTTCGGAGCTCCACCAATTGGGATTTTGGGGTATTTTCTGCGCCAAAAGGAAAATAATGGATTGATTTTTAGTTTCTAAGAAATGTTTATACTCCAATAAACCACTAAATTACCATGTCCCTTGGCTCTTATACAAATTTCATAGAACCTACACAGATTCCATCAAACATCATTTGGATGTTATTGGGAATACCTGTGAATTATATTCTAAAACGATTGTGGGAAAGACATCCAATCAAGTTCAATCGTGCAACAATTAAAAAATTATTCCAGATGATGAATCTATTTGGCAGAATATTCCATTTTATGGGAATTATGTATTTCAATAGTTTTATGAATAAATTACATATTAAGAGATTCGATAAATGGTGCAGTAAGCAAGGTATTGCTGATTTATTCAAAGGGTTCTTAATATTTCGTAAAATAGAGCCAGAAGCTGCGGATACAATGTTAAGAATTATTAAAAGATTTGAGGAACAATATCGAGTAAACAAAATAACAGGATTAAACACAAAACCAGATTTATCAGATATTGAAAAAGAAAAATAAAAAAATTCAAGATTTGGAGTTACACAGTATTGAAATACTAGGATTTTTATTTTTTAATGATGCTGGGAATTTTCATAGGATTAGGAATAGTGGCTTTGATTTTACTCGGTCTTACGATTGCCTCGATGAGCAATTCTTTTGTGAATCCATAAGTATTTTTTAAAACCAAGGCATACACTTGTAAAAGATATCAAATTATTTGAACCCAAGCATAAAATCCATAATTAAGAGAGATTTTGCATTCTATGAAAAAGAGGTTTTCAGGCATGTCTGAAAGACACTCATCCAAAGTTCTCATTTGACTCATCTATGAAAATCTAATGTGTTTTCGAATATTAATAACCGCTGTGTTTAGAAAATAGATTCGATTAATTGAGTACAAGCTTGCGACGCTTGTGCAAGTAATGTATTCAAGGTAGTTCCAATCCCGATCAAAGTTCCCATTCCAGTACCTCCTCCAAAAAATGCTATGTGGTGTTTATGATGTTTCTTCACAAAACCCTTCACTCTTTTTTGTATTTATTTAGAAGTTATGTCATAATACCCATGTGTTTTTTAAATAATGTTGTAGATTTACCTTGAAAAATTGAAATAGCCTTATACCAAAGTATTTTTTAAAAATATTACTTTATGACAAAACGAGAAGAACAACAGAAAGATCAAGAACTGTTTTTTGGAATCATCAGCCCTGTTGGAGCTCTTAAAACAAAAGTCACTAACTCTCTTGAAACCAAACTAATCAATTCAAATTATCAAATTAAGAATGTGAAAATCAGTGAACTTCTAAAATCCATTGATGGGTTACCCATTAATGTTATCGAAACAAACACAAGTTTAAGAATTAACTCCTTAATGGATAGAGGAAACAAGATACGAGAAAAACTTGAAAATGGTTCTGCATTGGCACAAGCAGCTATATGGAAAATTAGGGGTATTCGAGAAAGTGTGGTGAATCAAGAAACACCAATTCCTAGAACTGCATACATAATTGATTCGTTAAAACATCCTGATGAAGTTGAGTTGTTAAGAAAAACTTATGGAAAAAGTTTTTGGGCCATCTCTGTTTACACACCATACCAAGAAAGAAAAAATGAGTTGGTAGAGAGCCTAAAAAACACTCACTATGATGAAAATTACGAAAATGCAGCAGTTGATTTGTTAGATAGAGACCAAGAAGAGAGTGGTGATTACGGTCAAAACATTCGTAAAACATTTCCTTTAGGCGATGTATTTGTCGACACCGATCCTCATAAATTAGATTCATCAATGGAACGAATCTTAAAATTAATTTTTGGTTATCAATATTCTAGTCCTACGATTGATGAATATGGCATGTTTCTTGCACAAGCAAGTGCGTTCATGTCTGCTTCTTTATCGAGACAAGTTGGTGCTTCTATATTGACTCAACGTGGGGAAATTATTTCAACAGGAACTAACGAGGTTCCAAATCAAGATGGTGGCGTATGTGGTGAATTTTTTTGTGATGATAAACGTGAACATGCAAAAGGTAAGGATTACAATACGCAAAGACGTAATTTTATTTTGGGTGAATTTCTTAAGATTTTAAAAACTGAAGAATGGTTGAGTCCTAATAAACCTGAAGATGCGAATCAATTATTAAAAGAAGCATTGGACAATAAAGAGATTAAAAATTCAGAATTAATGGACTTGACAGAATTTGGTAGAGAAACACATGCAGAGATGACCGCTTTGCTTGAGGCTGCAAGAAAATCCATTGGCGTAAAAAATTGCCATCTTTATTGTACTACTTTTCCTTGTCATAATTGTGCAAAACACATCATTACTGCAGGCTTGAAAAAAGTATTCTATATAGAACCATACCCAAAAAGTATGGCTGAAGAAATGTTTGGAGATTTTATTGTGATTGATGGTGCAGATTCCGAAAAAATTGAATTTAATCCATTTGTGGGAATCTCTCCCAGACGATTTATGGATGTATTCCAATGGCGTAAACGTAAGAATGATGATGGGACAAAACTCCCCTGGGCACAATCTAATTCGAATCCTAGATTTTCTGATGATCCTACTGCGATCATAAGAAAGGAATCTAATGAAGTTTATTGGTTAGATAAAGACATGAGATCGGCAGGATTGAAATGGTGTCCATCATAATTTTGAAAATGTTGACAAGAATGTTAATAATATCTTAAAATTCTTGGTAGCACATGGTCACTGAAAATTTTAAAAAAGTTATTGATGATATCAAAAATAGTATTGAACAACGCCCAAAATGGGAGCAAGATTACTTAAACCATAATTCAGAAACCGATTAATTCTCTTCTTTTATTTTTACCTGATCTGTGTTTAGCAAAATTTTGGTTGCTACTCTGATCTATACAATACGCTTAAGTTCATAATTTTTTTAGTCAAATCATGAAAATTTCAATTGGCGTGTTTATTGTAATTATGATAATTCTGGCAATTGGAATTATTGCCTTAATTGATGACGATGACGGAATAACATCATATTATGTTGAACCATTCCCATCACTGCAAAGTTATGCAGTGATTTATGATGAAAATTCCAACATCATTAATGAAATTACCCATGATTCGTTTGTTGAATGGTCAAAGATAAATCCAGATCTCATATATGAACAAGTATTTGATGAGTCTAAAGCAGACATTAGAATACATTGGACAAAAGATACAAAATACAAAAGTCAAGAACAATTTGTTCCTAGATTAGATAGTGTATTCACAACTTCAAAGACATTGGGATATACGGAGCCGAACTTTGGCAAATATGATATTTTTTTGGATTATGTTGATCTTAACTGTGAACGAGGAGATGCATTCATTTCAAAAGAAACTCTGAAATATACACTAACGCATGAAATCGGTCACACATTAGGTTTAGACCATTCATCAGATGAATCAAACATTATGTATGGCACTGACAATCCGGACTCTTTTGATAATTTGGGTTATGAAATTCCAACAAATGGTGGAGAAAATTTTTGGCATGTAGGAGAAAAAAAAGCAAGTGAGTTATATGATTCAACAGGAGAAAAAATATACTTAGACCAAATCTATTGCATGCATGGGTTTAAACTCACAAATATTCCAGAATGACATGTCCATTTTGGATTCTAAACTCTTTTGAGAATAGACAGTAGGCTTAAGTTGATACAAAAACCATGCTTGTATGGGAAACTGTTTTTCTTGTAACAAAAGAATGATTGGATTTCTTAGTTATGGAAGTAGAAAAGATGTTTTGAGAAATGGGTATCAACCACCTAACGAAATGAAAAATAGTGATAAATTGTGTAAATCTTGTCTTTTGGAAATTAAACATAATCAAACTCAGGGCAGAACGTATAACAATTCAGTTAACATGATAGGACAAATGATCTTAACAGTATTTGCTCCAGGATTATCTGCTTTACGAATTGAAAAATGGTGGAGGTTTGCAGGCATTAGTTTTTTACTTGATATTGCAATTATTGGTAGTGCTATTACTATTGGTGCCATGACAGAAAATTCCTTTTTCTATGTTTTAGCTTTGATATTTTATTTCGTTTCTCCTTTTGATTTTTATTTTATTCATAAATGGACTAAAGAATGGAATGAAAATGCAATTTAGATTCTAAACTCTTTTCAAAAGAAATTATCCAGTCTAACCAAATGAGCAATATGCCAAACACACCTTCTATGATACCAATTTTCATGTCTTATTCGTGCCTCATCAAATGGCAGTTGTTTGTTGCAACATGAGCAAAGTATTATCATTATTTCTGAATAATTTTTTGAATTAAAGAGAGTTGGTTATTCTAAAATCTAACTTTTACAGCTAAAGATTATAAAATAACCTATACTTTTAGGCTCAAAATTTCCTAGATTCACTCTTATGATTTGTAATATGCTTGGATGTTATAGCGAGGCCTTTACTCAGGTAATGCATTATTATTTTGAGGAGGGGGTTAGACAACCTTTTGCAAAGTGTATCATGCGGTTTTGCAGTATTCACGCAAAGATGATCAGTGAAGATGATGTAACAACAAGGGTTCAGGTGTTAAATTGAAAAAGATAGATATTGATATCAAGGACAAGGACTATCTTGACTTTTTGTCAATAGCAATTGAAGACCAGTTATCAGTTGAAGAAAAACTCAAGGCTATAATCCGATGGCACATCATAACTTATCGAAACAGACAGAAATTGAAAAATCAGAAATTGAACATCTAGATACGATAGAAAAAGATGAAAATCTGTATCAAGTCATGAAAGTGCTAAAATTCAATAGATTAAGAACTGCCATTTTGAGTAATTCTATTGAAGAGATTGGAAAATTCAAGATAGTAGAGAGACGGGTGAATCTGAATGCGGATAGAAAGAGATTATGGTTTGAGGATTTGAGAGATGTTAATGATGGTGTAATGATTGATTCGCTACCGATATCACTGAATTATTTTGCTTAGATAAACACTAGTCTTATTTACTTATATCAAAAAATTTGGTTATGGGTAAACATAAAAAATCAACTTTTAAAAAAACAAGTTTACCTTCACATGAAAAAAGTTCAATAAAAAAAATATATTGGTTTTTTCTTGGATTATGCATAGTTGTAATATTCATAGGTGCAATTCAATCAATTTATGCACTGACCGGAGGGTATGTAGAAGAAATTTTAAAGCCATTTCCACTATGGAAACAATATCAGGTAGGTTTCACCACGGTAGATTTACCTGGCAAATATGTAACTCACTATGAATATCTTCATGGGTTGGCTAATGTGAGAGGAGATCTAAATCTTTCAAGTACAAATTTTAGTGTAAAAAATAAAATCCATGTAGACATAATTTTAAGACCTGAACTTAGAGAGATGGGATATGAGACAGCTAAATTCACTGTTGAAAACCCGCCTTTTAAAAATTCAACAATAGTAGTATATGATGGACATAAATTTCAAAAATTAATGGATACTTTCCCACAACCATTTTTCATTGTGTTTATAGGTGCAGAAAACATTGAAAATATTGAAAAAGATAATGATCGATTTGCAATAATTAACGTAACAAGAAATTATGATAAAGTGTATTTTGAGGGCTCTGGAGATATTAAGTATGAATTAGATGGTGAAAGAACTATTCTCTTTCTGGATCCGACCCAATTAAACGAATACATGGCATTACGAAAAGAATTCACATCAGACATTATTTCATTTGATATTATTTCTGCTCCTAAACAACCTGATTTTCCAAATGTATCGTCAAATTCTACAATTTATGCATTCAAACATAGAGAGTCATACTCCAATCTTCTCGATGGAAAAACCATTCAATCTATCGACATTAAATCAGAAGACGCATTTGACGAAATTAACTTAAAAAATATTGCCTATGCAACACCTGGTTTTTTTATAATTCCAATAGGATTAGCTTTTCTTGTAATGAGTTTTAATAAAATCAAAAATCAAAATAGGTCATAATTTCCAACAAACAATCAATCCATCACTGATTGGCTATGAGATCGGGGTTTAATTACGAAAAGTTTACCCTCAACTTTAATATAATTAGCAATTTTTTTCCAATTCAGAAATCCATTGCTTGCAATTTTTGATGTTGAAGGTGTTTTATATGATGAAGAATATCTTCCTATTCTTGCAGAAAAACTCAACAAAGAAGATGAGATTTGGGAAATAACCAAGCAAGGAATTCAAGGTAAAATTAACTGGGAAGAAGGTTTGAAAACAAGGGTTGCTGCACTTAAAGGTCTTGATGAAAAAACATGCCAGGAAGTTGCTGACGCATTGCCTATAATGACTGGTGCAAAAGAACTATGTAGAGTTTTAAAATCCGCTGGATGGAAACTCATGGCAGTTTCTGGAGGATTTACATTAATGATGGATAGATTACAAAAAGAATTGGATCTTGATTATGTTTATTCAAATGAGTTGAAATTCAAAGATGGGAAATTGGATGATGTTGTAATTCATGTTGATTCTGATAAATCAAAGTCTGCTAAAATAAAAATTAAAGAGTGGGGTGAGAAAAAAGAGAATATTGTTTGTGTTGTTGATGGGGCAAATGATGTAAAATTATTTGACATTTGTGGATTGGGTGTTGCTTATCGGGCTCAGGATTTGGTGAAAGACTTGGCTACCACTACCTTGGAAGAAAAAGATCTCTCAAAAGTTTTAGATATTATCAACAAACATTACAAAATGGAACTAGAAACAATTACTCCTGCCTAAACAATTTTTTAGTCCATTTTTTTAGTACTTTTACTTGGAAATTATTCCTATTCTAATTGAAAAAGAAATTGAACCCTCTGATGATATATCTGAATTGATATTGAAATCTTGTCAATTACATGATGGTGATATTTTAGTAATTGCACAAAAAATAATATCAAAGCAAGAAGGAAGAACTGTCAAATTATCAACTGTCAAGCCCTCTATATTATCCCAAGGAATTGGTTCTCAATATCAAAAAGATCCTCGTTTAATTGAATTGATTTTATCTGAAACAAAACGAATTGTGCGAATGAAAAATGGGATATTGATTGTTGAAACAAATAATGGATTTATCTGCGCAAATGCAGGTATAGATGAAAGTAATGTGCAAGATGGACATGCAACTTTATTGCCCATAAATTCTGATATTTCTGCAGAATCAATTCGTTACAATATTCTAAAACAAACTAACAAAAATGTGGCAGTAATTATTTCTGATACTTTTGGACGTCCTTTTAGAATGGGTCAAACTAACTGTGCCATAGGTATTTCTGGATTAAATCCGATAATTGATTATGCTGGAATGCGTGATACATTTCAAAAGATTCTACGTGTAACTGCAATTGCTATAGCTGATGAACTTTCATCTGCAGCAGAACTAGTAATGGGTAAATCATTAAAAATCCCAATCACTATAATTCGGAATTACTCGTTTAAAATTGAAGACCATATCATAGATGAATTAATTCGGCCTGAAAATGAGGACCTTTTTCGATAGTTCATTTTTTCAATAGGGTTAATAATCAAAAGAAGCCTATGTTATGTGAAAATGTCAATTACTGCTGAACTACATTGTCACAATTCATTTTCAAATTTTCATGTGGGTGAAGGTGAGCCATCACATGATTGTGATGTTTCAATACGTGATCAGCTTGAACGTTCATTAAATTTGGGATTGAATGCAATTTTTGTAACAAATCACAATACCCTTGATGGTTACCGTCAATTACTTGAATACAAAAATGATCACGAGAAATTCAAAAAAATTAATGTTTATCCTGCCGAAGAAATAACAATTGATAATGGGGCACATGTCTTGGCCTATGGAATTCATGATGAAATCCCTGCTGGAATACCTCTTGAAGAACTAATTGATAAAGTACGAGATCAGGGAGGTGTATCATCAGCACCACACCCATTTGGTCTAATTAACGCATTACGTGATAATGCAAAAAAATGTGATATGGTCGAAGTCTTCAATAGTAATAACGTTGATATTTTATCTAACGCTCGAGCAACTCGATTTGCTTTAGATAATAATATGACTCAAGTTGCTGGTAGTGATTCACATGTTTTGTCAACTCTTGGAAGATGTGTTAATTTAATTGATTCAGAAAATAACCTTGATGATATTTTACACGCAATGAAATGTGGACACATTGGTGTTTCTCAAACAGGCTATACGTTACAATCAGAAACACTAGATCATTTAAAATACAAAATTAATAATTCTAAAGAATATATTTTTGATTATATTTCAGAACATTACCCAAACACAAAATGGCTTTTCACATTATTACTGCAACTATATGATTCAAATCAGAATAGTCCTGTGTGGCCTTTATTCTACAGAATAGCAATTTATTCGATGAAACGAATTTCACAAAAAATCAATTTTCAAAATCAGGATCCTAGTTTTTTGAAAGATAGAAATCTTGCGACTATATTCAAAATGGCATTGTAACATAAAGTAGGACAAGCTAAACTCGAATAGATTTTAATATGACAAAACGCCTTTGTTGAATTAGATAACAATGTCTGATTCTACTGAAAAAAAATTAGATGCAACTGGATTGTTTTGTCCTGAACCTGTGTTTCGAACAAAAATTGAGATTGAAAGAATGCAAGTTGGTGAAACTTTAACTGTATCTGCAGATGATCCTGCTGCTGAAGATGATATTTCCAGATGGGTTACAAGAAACGGTCATGAGTTATTAGATTTATCAAAAGATGGAAATGTAATTACATTTCAAATTAAAAAGGTGAAATAACCAGAATAATGACTACTGTCACTGATACAGATGTCTTGAGCAGAGTTGGGAATACTCCTATCGTAAAATTAAATTCACTATCTCATGATGATGTGGAATATTTTGCAAAATTAGAAGGTCATAATCCATTTGGTTCTGTAAAGGACAGAGCTGCTTATTGGATGATTAAGGATGGTGAAGAGCGAGGAATTTTAACTAAAGGAAAAAGCATAATCATCGAACCTACCTCTGGTAATACTGGAATTGCATTAACTGGTATTGCAAATGTATTGGGCTATAAAGTGGAGATTGTAATTCCTGAAAAAGCCAGTAATGAGACCAAAGATATCATTAGAAATCTTGGCGCTAAAGTGTTTGAAACAAGTGATGATTTATGCCCTAAAGTTGGGGCTGGTACAGATCAAAGTATTGCATTGGCAACTTCTATTGCATCATCAAGACCTGACACATATTATTCTCCAAACCAGTATGCAAACGAGGCAAATTTCAAAGGTCATTATGTTGGGACTGGTCCTGAAATTTGGAAACAAACTGAAGGGAAAGTAACTCATTTCTTTACAGGTGTTGGCACTGGTGGGACTATTACTGGAATTGGTACTTTTCTTAAAGAAAAAAATCCTGGAATTAAGATAATTGGTTGCCAACCACAACAAAATCATTTGATTCAAGGGTGGAGAAACTTTGAAGAATCTGCAAAACCTGATTTATTTTTAAAACGTGAAAATGTTGTTGATGATTGGGTTTCTGTTGACAATAAAGAAGCATTTGCTGTTGTAAAAGACGTTTTTGAAAAAGATCAACTTTTAATCAGTCCATCATCTGCAGCAGTTTATGCATGTATGAAAAAATATCCTATTGATGGTAATGCTTGTGTAGTAGGAATTTTTGCTGATGATGGACGAAAGTTCAAGAGTGTTTATGCTGAACAAAATGTCATGACTGAAGAAGAATTTGAAAATTCTTTGAAAGAGGCAAAATACATGTCTGATTTGGCATACTAGGAATCTAAAATTTGCTTTAATTGATTTTGATAAAAATCTCTAAATATTTTATTCATCTCTTTTTCATGATTTAGGCATTTACTGCTTTGTTCGTTTAGGCTATTTTTAATTTCCTTACTCCATTGACTTTGTTGTTTGTCTTTAGGATCTGTAATTGATGGATTATCTTTGATTTTTTGCATGATTTCTAATAACTCTAATCCTAGTTGTCTAAATTTGCTTATGCGTAAAAGAAACATTTGTGATTCTTCCTTGTTAATTAAATTCATCATGGTATGAACTTGATTATAATATTCTAATGATTTATCATTATGATTCTTGAATTCATTCATTCTTTTCTCCCAATAATTCTTGGATGATTTTTCTTCTACCTTGTAACTGAACTTGATATCTGCTAACTCCGTTCCTAATTTTGCAAGCTTTCCACTAGTCTCCTTAATTGAATTTTTTAGATTATCTGTATCATTCATAACCTGTTCCTATTTGCCTGTAAAATTGTTTAAACTTTTAATTTGTCCCATTCGTCTTTGGATTTTTTAGAATAATCTGTTATGCATTTTTCACAGAACGAATCCCATTCATTAATTCCTAACTTTTTAAAATAATTCCGAGACCAGTTGTACGTGGGAATTTTTCTATATTGGAGTTGCTGAATTGTAAAGATTTCTTTTTGTTGAAATTTTTTTAGGCACTTTTTGCATTGTGCATTTTTCATTCTTTTTTATCTGCACTTTCTGTTAGATATTTGTCAACATCAATTGCTGCCATACACCCAAATCCTGCAGCAGTAATTGCTTGCCTATAACTTCTATCGTGAACATCCCCTGCTGCAAAAACACCTTCAATGTTAGTATGGGTTTTATTTTTTAAGATAACATATCCTTCATCATCTAAATCTACTTGCCCTTTGAATAATTTTGTATTTGGTTCATGACCTATTGCAACAAAAAGACCTCCTGCATTAATTGTTGATTCTTCATTTGTTTTTAGATTTTTTAGAATTACTTGTTGCATTTTTTGATCTCCTTTGATATCTGTTACAGCCGAGTCCCAATGAAATTTTATTTTTTCATTATTTAATGCACGTTCTTGCATTACTTTACTTGCACGTAATTCATCTCTTCGATGAACAATGTGAACAGTTGTAGCAAATTTTGTGAGAAATGTTGCTTCTTCTATGGCAGAATCTCCACCTCCAACAACAACAATTTCTTGATTCCTAAAAAATGGCCCATCACATGTAGCACAATACGAAACGCCTTTTCCTGCAAATGTTTGTTCTCCTGACAATCCCATTTTTCTTGGATTGGCGCCAGTAGCAATGATTACTGCACGACCTTCGTATTCTTCTGAGGCTGTTAAAACTTTGAATGGACTTCGTCTAAAATCAACATCAACGGCTTCATCATCAATAATCGTTGTTCCCATTCTTTGAGATTGTTTTCTCATATCAATCATTAAATCTGGACCCATTATCCCGTTTTCAAATCCTGGATAATTCTCTACTTCTGTTGTGTTTACTAATTGACCTCCTGGAAGTATGCCTGATAAAATCAAAGTGTCATAACCTGCTCTGGAACAATAAATTCCTGCAGTATACCCTGATGGTCCTGCGCCAATAATAATTACATCAAATTTTGTTTTAGTTTTATCTGGTTTCATAGGATCGCTATCATTTGTTTCAAGTACGGTTGCACCTGCATCAGCTGCCATCAAGATATTTGATAACTTTGTTTCAATAATTTAAGTGAATATCCTTTTTGATTATTCGTCTTTCATTCTCAAAATTATCTGATCACATATTCTACGCATTTCCGAGTCTGATCCAACGCTGGAAATTTTCACAATATCTGTAGTGGTCACAATTCCTATAATCTGATCATTTTCTTTGACAGGTAACTTATGAATCAATTTCTCTTTCATTATTTCTGAAGCCTCCCAAATCGTATCTTCAGGTTTTATCGTAATTAGCGGTGATGACATCACTTCTGAGATCTCTGTAAATAAGGGCCTACCTTCAGCAGCTACTTTTGTAACAAAATCTCTTTCAGTGACAATTCCTATTGGTTTGGAATTCTTAGTGATGATTATACATCCTATGTTCAACTCTTTCATTTTTTGAGCTGCATCTTGTATTGACACTGATTTATCTGCAGTTAAGACCGTTTTAGTCATTATCTGATTAACAAAAGTACTTTCCATGGTAAAATTACAATTTTCAATTATATGATATGAATTCTAAATTATCATACTTGAAAATCATTGTGGGAAATCATTGAATGGTTTTAAGTTGCTAATTGAGGTAATTTCTATATGGTTCTTAAAACAAAAAAAATTCTAGTTCCTTTGGATGGCTCAAAAAACTCTTTTCGTGGATTGGACATGGCTATTCATATTGCAAGACAATCAAATGGAACAATAACGGCTCTGGCAGTAAAATCGGTACCTGGCATATATGCACTTCACCCACTTGGATTCTTAGATTTTGATTCTATGAATGAAGTAAAAAAAATCCTTGGGCAGGCAAAAGTTCGTGCAGCCAAAAAAGGAATAAAATTAACTGGTAAAGCACTTGCAGGTGATCCTGGATATGATATTGCAAGGTTTGCAAATAATAGTAAAAATGGATTTGATTTGGTTGTGATTGGAGCAAGAGGAAGAGGCAGTGTAAAAGAAATGTTTTTGGGAAGTGTTTCAAATTACGTACTACACAAATCCAAAAAACCAGTGTTGATTGTAAAATGAATAATTTTAAAAAAATTCTAGTTCCTTTGGATGGCTCAAAATATTCTAAAAAATCTCTTCAAAGGGCATGTGAAATGGTACATGCATTTGACTCACAAATTATTTTAATTTATGTTGTTGAAAAATCCGCACCTGTGAATTTTTTAGATCGTAAAGAATATTTGCAACTTTTACGAAAATACGGGAAAAAAACTTTGAGTGATGCAAATGATTTTCTTTCTAAAAATGGAATTATTGGAAAATCATTGATCAGAGAAGGCAACATTGTAAATGAAATTGATAAAGTCATCAAAGAAGAAAAATGTAATTTAGTTATCGTAGGCAACAAAGGTCTGGGAACTGTTGCACGATTTTTACTTGGTAGTATTTCAAATAAGCTTGCCCAATCCTCCTCATGTTCATTAATGATTGTGAAATGATTTTTTTCTCTAAAATTATTTTGTTAAGGAATTCACAATGTCTGATTTTGTAATTATGCCTACTAATTTTGATTTTTTGACTACTGGTAGTCCACTAATATTGTGCTTTATCATTAAAGTTACTGCAACCTTGACATCATCATTTACATCTATAGTAATTGGGTTGGGGGACATGATATCTGTAGCATGAAATGGAAACAGATAACTCATTTGATTTGAATGAATTTCTTCCAAACCTTTTTTGAATTTATATTCTTGAACTTCTTTTGGATCTGCTGATTCTGCAATCCATTGAGGTATCTTTGCAGGCACAAAATCCCTGAATGTAATTACTCCTACAGGATTTTGATTCTTTTTAATAATTACTCTGGAAATACTGTATTTTAGTAACAGGCTTTCAATGTGTAATATTGGGTCACTTGGTAGTGCCGTGATTATCTCTTTTTTCATAATTTCTGAAACTTTGAATGGTGCTGATTTTTTTGTAAGGATTGCCTTTACAAGATCTGTTTCGGTTACAATCCCTTGCAATGTGTTGTCTTTATTTGTAATGATTACTAGACTGATTCTGTATTTCTTCATCATCATTGCACATTCAGTTACAGTATTGTCTTGAGTCAATGTGAATAATTTCTTAGGAATAAACTCTTTTGCTACTACTGAACTGATTGGTTTTGAACCTAACTCATAGATTTTTTTTGCAATATCTTTTTCAGTAATTACTCCTACAGGTTTTTTCTTGTCTACAATAACTACGCGCTTTACTTTATTTTTTAATAGGCTCTCTCTGGTTTTTAATAATGTTGTATTTGGATTGACTGTAATTGGTTTTGAAATTAATTCTGATAATTTTATATTTTTAACATCTAACATCTCTGTCTTTCAATTCTTTGCAATGACTAATACATTCATCATTGAATTTCATATTTGGAAATTACTGAGAAAGTTATTTACTTCTAGGTGATACCAATAGCGTATGGTAACTATTCCTTTGTATGTGATTGGTTTATCTAAAGATGAGCCTGCAAATGAAATACTTTCTTTAAAATTTGGATCTGCCCTAGAAAAAGTTCAACAAGTATTATCGAATATCATTGAGGCAAAAATTGCAGTAGAATTTCAAAACCCTGAAGGCTCAAGAACTCATTATGATGCTACTGCATCTGTTAAAACTTCGAAAAAAACATTGATTTACACTGCATCTGGCTGGGATATTCTAAAAATTGCTGATGAATTAAGTAGGAAATTGGAAGGAGAATACTCTGATCGTGATAATAAGCGTCAGAGGGATAGTATTCGTAAAAAGAAGGATTTTTGAAATGTCACAAAATACTCTCGTTCTATTTGAATTTTCTAATCAATTAGAAAGATCTTTTAACATGCAAATAGATGTGGCAACAAAATATCAGTCGATAAAAACTCAAAAAATTTGCTGCCCCGTTTTCATTGTAAAATAAGCAGGTTGTGTTCTACTTGATTTCAATAGTTGGTAGCGGCAGAGTTGGGGCATCAATTGCATTTCTTTGTGTTTCAAATGAATTGGATAATGTATTGTTGATTAATCGTAGTAAAGACAAAGCTATCGGCGAATCCTTAGATATTGCAAATGCTATTCCATCAACTTCAAAATTTTCTATACATGGAACAGATGATTATACTAAATTATTAGGTTCAGACATTGTAGTTATTGCTGCAAGTACAGTTTCATATACGAACTCTAGGACCGAAAACAAAAATCCTCAAATAAATATGGTAAAAGAAATTGCAAAAAAAATTAAACAGTATTGCCCTTCTGCAATAATTTTAATGGTTTCAAATCCCACTGATGTTTTGACATATTTTTTTCAAAAAGAATCTGGTTTTTCTAGATTCAAAGTGATTGGCATTGCATCAAGCCTTGATTCAAGCCGATTTCGTTATTTCATCTCAGAAAAATTGTCTGTACCTCAATCCTCCATATCTAATGCTTTAGTTCTTGGGGAACATGGTGATTCCATGGTTCCTATTTTCTCTAATGTGATAATTGATGGAAATTCTCTAACTTCTATGATTAATGATATTGAAAAAAAATACATCACTTATGATATTCGAAACTATTGGAAGACTTTGAGAAATTATAAGAGTAGATCTCAGTTTGGCGTAGCAAAAAATGTCTATGATGTAATTGATGCTGTCATCAATGCAAAAGAACTATTCGTCTCAGCATCTGTGGTTCTTGAAGGTGAATATGGTGAAAATAACGTGGCAATGGGTGTTCCGGTAAAAATTAATCAAAATGGTGTTTCTGAAATACAAACAATTGACCTTGATGAATCTGAATCATTCCTGTTGAAAGAATCTTCTAAAAAAATTCATGATGATATTAAATCTGTTTGAATTGAGTTAGTATTTCTTGATGTTTTTTACACAGTTTTTTGGTATCTACTTGTGAATGAAGAAGATCTTTTTGCCAGTGAGAATTAAACATCCTGCAGTCTACATCTTTACAAAATGCTTCTCCTGTTTCAAAATATATGATAGTTTGTAATAGGTACCCTTCTGTAATTTCTGATAAGCGTGAATCATGATATTCTAAAAATTGACCTTTGTATTTTTTTCTAATTTCGTCTATCCCTTCTTCTGAAAAGTTTGTCATTAGATCTAAATAGTATTGCTTTGGTTTTGCAGGTGCCTCTATCATACCTGTAGTTGAAATTATTGTGGGATTGGAGCTAATCAAAGCTCTTGCATGATATTTAAAATCACTTTCATCAAATGTACATGTAATTTTATTTGTAAACACTACATTTAGTGTAGTTGTTGTATTTTGATTTCTTGGAATTATATCTGAAATGATCTTTTGTAATTCAATCCCATCATATATTGGAGAATCTTCTTTTTGAGACATGTCTTTACATTCTTTTTCAACTAAAATGTCTTCATGTGAAGCATTGTGTTTCTGAAATGGTTTTTTAATATCTGAAATTCTGATACTTGCAATTTTTTCATATGTTTTATCATCTAAATTATTGAACAAATTATTTCTTGTTTCAATTTTTATTTGAAATGTTTCTTTGAGAAATTTTGCTAATCTGTCTAATTGGATTTCAGGAACTGTGGGTTCATCATATAGAATGATTTTAGATATTTTCAATAAAAAAGATATGTCTTGATGACTTATCTTTCTAACGTCTAATTTTTTTAAAGGATTACACGTATTTTGTATATAAATGACTTAGAATTTCACAGAAAATAACCTCTACGATACTATTCTAAAAATTTGCATTCCTGTGAATTTTGTTCATTTGAACAAACATCAAAATTGTGCGTTCATTTGAACAAACATTTCTAAAAACTCCTCTCAAAGAGAGGAATCACAAAAAAGGTTGCGACATCCCAATGAGAGTCATTGATGACAATATTAATTGGCTCATTTAGTTAATTGATTATTGTATGTGTAGAACGTTCACTCTGTTTAGATTTTTGAGCAACATTCACCAATTGGAATTTCATTGTCGTGTGGACATTTTCTTGGATGATTTAACATTGTACACAAAGCATCTGTAAATTGTTTCTTCATATGATGTTCTATACCGCATACCATTTCTTCATCAATATCCACTTTAAGTGCACTATCCATAAGAACTTCCAATAGTCTGCTATTTCTCATCATACTTGTCCCAATCATTTGACCTTCTTCAGTTAATTTTACCCCTGCTTTGTTATATGAAACAAATTTTTTACCATCAAGTTTCTTTAACATCTGAACAACACTTGGCTGTCTGATGTTGAGCATTTTAGCAATTGTATTTTCATTGTCAAACCAACCTAATTGAGACTTTTAGAGAAATATATCCTGAATTGACGTATGAAGGAAACAGGGCTATCATATTTAGTGAAACAGAGAAGATTCCCATTAGTAAAATCAAGCATTGTATTTTGTTGGCATTAACTTACAATCTAAAAAAATGATCAACATCAAAAACATAACTGCATCAAATAATGTTCTTGGTGAAGAAATCATTGTAATTAGATTCGTTACTAAAAATGCTGGATTGATCATCTAGTCCTATCGCATAAACTGTCATCATTAGTTTTGATAACAGTTCAAATCTATTGAGATTTTACTTTAGACTGTAAGAGTAAAAAGTTCGAGCCTTAACCCTTTAATTTTTCTAATTTTTTGGTTCAAACCCTAACAGGTTTGAACTCTAGTTTTCAATTAATCAAGCTAAAGTTATGATATTCATAAATACTCTGAATCATTTACAGACATAATCAAAATAGCATTTTTGTTAGACGGGCCAAAAATCTTAACCTGATTCTGTACTATGGTCAGTCAACACACACTTCATAAATCATGACTGATTACCCACTGTTTTTTCATAAAATTAACAATCTTTATTAAATTACAGTGGGTACTAAAACCATGGTATCTGTCATTACAAGGGAGAAAAACGACAAAAAGTACTACTATCTTAAACATACCACGGGAGACCGACAAAAAGAAAAGTATCTTGGATTGAGAATCCCGAAAAACATTGAGGGGATAAAAAAAGAATTCTTGCTGGAATTCTACCATGAGCAATGGAATAAGCAAATAGAAACAATAGCAAAAAATTACCAAAAAGAGGCAAAAAACAAACCCCCGTCAATAAAGCAAAAAGACTTTGAGAGTTTTGGAATATCGTTTACATACAACACACAGAGAATGGAGGGTTCAAGTCTAACTGAGGCAGACACTAGGGACTTGCTGATACATGGAGTAACACCTACCAAAAAACCCCAGATTGATAGCATAGAGACAAAAAAGCACTATGATCTGTTTATGAAACTTGTAACATCAAAGAGTACAAAGATTACAAAGAAGACGGTGATGGATTGGCACAAAGAAATTTTTGGTCAGACAAAGATTGGTGAGGCAGGAAGCATCAGAACGTATCGTGTCGGTGTAATTACAAATGACAAGATAGAGTTTGCCCCAGTATATGAGATTCCAGAAAGACTGGATGAGTTTTTTAAATGGCTAAACAAAAACAAAACGACAAACTTTGTAGATCTAGCAGCACTTGCTCATTATTACTTTGTATCAATCCATCCATTTGGAGATGGAAACGGAAGAATATCGAGGCTGATAATGAACTACATCCTGTTAATCCATGGATGCCCCCTCATGCAGATTAAAAACACTGACAGACGCGCATACTTTAAGGCATTAGAGAAATCTCAGCTTGAAAAAGATGAGATTCATTTTCTAAAGTGGTTTATGAAATATTATATTAAATCAAACAGGAAATATCTGCAATAATCTGCGTTGTTTTGTGTTATCTGTCAAGAAAGCCTTGACCGTGTAATAATTTAGAAAATTATTTTACTATCTTTCTAACTCTTTGATCTTTGCTGCAGTTATTTCTGCTGCTTTTTTACCTGAGAATAGCATTGAACCAAATGTTGGGCCCATCCTTGCTAATCCATGTGTTTCAGTAACTGACATTCCTGCTGCAATTAATCCTGGATAAACTTCTCCTGTTTTATGTACAACATGCTCTTCTCCATCATTTACATGCATTGGCTCCATTCCTTTCCATTTAGCTAATCCTCTGTCTACTAGTCTTTTTACTGCAACAGAATCATGACCTGATGCATCGATAATTATTTTTGCCTCTAATGCGACTGGATCTACACAAGTAATGTTTCGTGGTAAAGCTGAAACTGGCATCCAATTAACAACAATTCCTGCAACTCTTCCGTTCTTCAATACTAGGTCATCGAATTTTGTCAACTGCAAGAATTTGACTCCTGCATCGCATGCTGCTGCAATTAATTTTGATACTGCATGTGGTCCTGGAGTTAGATATAGTCCATCTGCAACTTTTTTGTATGGTACTCCTAATTCGTCCCAAATTTTCTGGGCTGGTTCTCTTACAGTTACAGGATTCATCATATATCCTCCTAACCAATAACCTCCACCTAGGTAGTTATTTTGTTCAATTACGAGAACTTTGAAACCCATATTGGATAGTTCTCTACTGGCTGTTAATCCTGCTGGACCAGCTCCTATAATTATGACATCTGAATCTGCTCTATCGATTAATACATCATGAAATTCATTTGCTATTGCACGAGTAATTTCAACTTCCCTTACATCGGTAAAAATTTTATTAGATTGTTCTGCTACTGTTGCTTCTTGCATGAGATGAATTCGTTCTCTGAACAATTAATACTTTCCCACATCTCTAAAAATTAGGTTCAACTAATTCTGATGTTGTTTTAGAAAAGCAGGAAAATAATGTATATCCTCAAAATCTTCTCTACTAAAACATCCCTATATCAAAAATTTATAACCAAACTAAATGAAATTTCTTTGTATTGACAATATCTGATCTTAAACAATCTTCTCCTGATTCTGTAAAGCCTAAAATTAATTGGGCTAGGATCGAGGAGGCCGATAATTTTGCCAAAACAGTAAAACTATTCCGTCAAGGAAAATACGATGAGGATAGCTTTAGACGATTTAGACTTCAACATGGTGCATATGGTACCAGAATGACTAGTGATTATGCAATGGTTAGAATCAAACTTCCTGCAGGGGAAATCTATCCTCATCAATTTGAAAAAATATCTCAATTAAGTGAACAGTACTCTATTGGCAGTGCACATTTTTCGACTAGAGAAAACATTCAATTGCATTGGGTAATTCTTGAAGATGTATCTGAAATTTTTAGAGGTCTTGCTGAAGTTGGCTTGACATCTAGAGAAGCATGCGGTAACTCTGTTCGTAATGTAATGTGTAGTCCGTTGTCTGGAGTTTGTCCTGATGAAAAATTTGATTCAACTCCTTATGCTCTCGCAACTGCCCGATTCTTTTTAAGAAATCCAATGGCTCAAAATCTTCCACGCAAATTTAAATTCAATTTTACATGTTGTGAAAAACATGGAATGGTAAGGATGGTTGATGTTGGATTAATTCCACAGATAAGAGAAATTGACGGTTCTTCTCAAAGAGGGTTCAAAATATTCCTTGGTGGTGGATTGGGAAACAAATCATATGTTGGACATCAATTAGAAGAATTCACTCCTGAAGAAGATTTACTTTATACCTCGATTGCAGTAATGAGAATATTTGATAGACTAGGTGATAGAAAAAATCTTGCAAGAAATAGAATGCGTTATCTAGTTAACGATATGGGTTGGGAAAAATTCCAAAACCTTGTATTCAAAGAAAGAGCAATTGTGAGAGCTACTCAATCTGTTGTTACACAACTTGATGTTGACATAACGCCTGATGAAATAAAACGACCAATTAGAATTACAAACGAAAGTGGTAATTCAATTCCTGATGGGTATGCTAGATGGCTAAAAACAAACACTGTGAAACAAAAACAATCAGATTATAGTTCTGTGTTTATTACTCTGGAAGCTGGTGACATAACTTCAAATCAATTAAATGCCTTGGGTGATATCATCCGTAACTTTTCATCTGAAGGCAAGGCACGATGTGGATTTGTGCAAAATGTTGCATTGCGTTATGTACTGGAAGATGATTTGCCTCAATTATATTCTAAATTACTTGAGGTTGGACTCGCAAAGTCTGGCGCTTTAACCATGACTGCTCCTATTGGATGTTCTGGTACTACTTCCTGTAATCTTGCTTTGACAAATTCACATAGATTAGCAAAAGAAATACAGAGAAAATTCCTGGAATTAAAATTCGATGAGGATGATGATCTTAGCGATGCCTCAATTAAGATAAGTGGATGCCCTAATTCTTGTGGGCAACATGGTATTGCAACAATTGGTTTCTTTGGAGGAGGTGGACGCGTTGGAAAAGACATGTATCCAAATTATCAAATGTCTCTGGGAGGCCGTTCTGATGGTGACACAATGCTTGGCGAAACTTGTGTTAGGGTACCTGCAAAACGAGTGATACCTGTAATTCTAAAAATTATTGAACTGTTTAAAGAAAAAAAGAAATCTGATGATACTCTCAAATCCTGGATTCATAGGGTTGTAAATGGTAATGAGGATTCTGATATCACATCCATTGGTGATATCAAAAAAATTATTGAACCTTTGATTATACCCCCAACAATTCAAGAAGATCCTGATTTCTATCTTGATTATGGCAGCGATACAAATTATCACACAAAAACTGGAAAGGGTGAATGTGCTGCTTGACAGATTCTGGTAAAATTACAACCGATGTTGATTCTCTACGTTCAGAAATACGAGACAAAAGTGTTCGAGTAATTGATGTCAGACGTGAAGGTGACTATAAACAAGATCATATTCCTTCTGCAGTAAATTTGCCCTTGGCCAATCTTTTGTCTGATGATAGTCCTGAACGTGTTTTAAAACTCATAAACTCTATGGGGATTGATGATGAAACTAATGTTGTAGTTTATGATGACACATTTGGTGCGTTGGCATCAAGGGTTGCATGGACATTGGAATATCTTGGACATTCAAATGTAACGCTACTTGAAACAACTTATAGTCATTGGAAATCACTTGGACTAGAAAATGATTCTGAATCTCCTGAAATACAAACCAAAGAACATTCAATGCACTTGCGACCTGAAATTTTAGCTACATCTGATTATCTAGAAAGTGCAAAAAATCGTGATGATGTTATATTGATTGATAATCGAGAACGATTAAATTTCCTTGAACAACATATTCCTGGTGCGATTAGCCTTCCTTATAGGACTCTTGCAAGTAATGAGCATATTTTGCGCTCAAAAGATGATATGAAAAGACTACTTGATAATCGTGGAATCACTGGTGATTCTGAAATTATAACTTATTGTGGAAGTGTAGGTACTCTTTCTGGTTTGGCATATTATGCACTAAAATCAGCTGGTTTATCTAATGCAAAATTATATGTTCGCTCATTTAAGGAATGGAAAAGTCTTCAAAAACCTACACAAAAACAAGAAGATGCAAACTATTGGGATTTATCTGCTGAATAATTAATTTCATTTCTAAGCTTTTTAGTGATAGTTACTTCTACGTTGTCAAGAAGGTTTAGCATTTTTTCCTTATTTTCAATTAGATAATCTTCTCCTCTATCTTTTAATCTGATTGTCCATAATCTCATTTCTCTATGTTCATCAAAGAAATTCTCGATCATCTGTTCACCTGATTTTGATGGGTTGATGAAAATATCAAAAACATCTATTGTTTTTTCAACATCTTCTTCTTCTATAGCTTCTCTAACTGATTGAATTGCATGACTTAGTTCTTTCAAATTCTTTACTGGTTTTGGCAAAGTTTTTCTTGTAATTCCAAATAATCCCTTCTTTTCTTTCCCCATTTTTTCTGCGATGTTTGGTGCAAGGTCATAAATTGGAATTTTACTTAGACCGTCACGTTTTTCATTTTGTACAATTAATCCTTTTTCTAATAGTTTTCTCAAAGATGATTCTGCATCAGCTTTATCTAGAAATGTTGTCCATACTATGGCGCCCAATGTATGATAACCTTGTCTGATTGATTCTAAAACTACTACTTCTTGAATTCTTTTGAAACCTTCTTCGATTCTAACATTTGCAAAATCTTTGTCTCTAATTGATCTTCTTGCATTTTTAACATCAATTTCAATTGAACGTTTCAGTGCTTCTAATGCTTCTGGTACCTGATTAAGTAATGACAAGAAACAAGCTTTGTTATACCATGCCATTGCATAGGTTGGATCTGATTCAAGTGCTTTATCAACTGAATCAAGAGCTTTTGAAAAATTCTTTTGCTCATAATGCACTAGTCCCTTTAGATTCCAGGCTTCTGGATTTGTAACATCTACTTCAAGAATTTTATCATATACTTTTAGCGCTTCACCATGATCATCTATGTGAAATCTTGCATATCCTAATTTCATCAAAGTCTCGATATTATCTGGTTCAATTCGTAATGCTTGTTCAAATACAACTATTGCCTCTTCTAATTTTTCATCTGCCATCAAATTGACTCCTTTTTTGAATAATTTCTTACGATTATAGTCTGAATCAACTAGGCTGGTCTCTTCGACTTTGTCTTTTTTTAGAGATGATTCGTCAACTTCCTTTGATTTTTTCCCGAAAGGTTTCTTCACTAGCTCAAATTGGCATTTTATCTAGATAAATACCATCCTTAATTGATTATACTCTCATTTTTTATTCATATTCTGATTCAAGCATCTAAATACAGAAATACTTGAAAAATACAGAAACGAATGTGTCATCTCAATCACGATTAGAAGTTCAAGGCAAGTCACCTTTTAAGCAATCAGGTGTATTTGAAGTTCAAATTTCAATTACTGATAGTAGGCCTTCTGATGAGGCTCTATTTACTAAAAAATTCCCTTCTTTATGGAGAGGAAATTTCCATCTAAGAGTTAAGGATGGAATGTTCTCTGAGAAACTTGGCTCTTCTGATAATCCCCTTCCATCATCAATTGAATCACTTGATACTATTTGGATAGTTGTTGTAGATCTCTTTTCTTCACTGCATTCTGTATTTGATATTAAATTAAAACAAACTTCTACACCGTCATCTAATACAAATGAACCTAAGCCCGAACCTAAATCTGATTCCACATCATCTGAAAATAAAAAAGATATGTCAGAATCAAAATCAAACGTTCGTTCTACAAGAACCTCAAGTTTATCTGGAAATAAAGGACCTGATGGTCCTCCTGGTCCTCCAGGTGATAAAGGTCCACCTGGTCCTCCCGGTCCACCTGGCCCTGTTGGAAATAAAGGACCTGATGGTCCTATTGGTCCTACTGGAGACAAAGGTGCAACTGGAGACAAAGGTGCAACTGGCGACAAAGGATTATCTGGCGACAAAGGTGTTACTGGCGACAAAGGTTCTACTGGAGACAAAGGTGATAAAGGTGATAAAGGAATTGTTGGTCCTCCCGGTGATAAAGGGGATAAGGGTGCAACAGGTCCAATTGGAGAAAAAGGATCTACTGGATTAAAAGGTCCAACTGGTGATAAAGGTGAAACAGGTCCAACTGGACCTTCTGGCGATAAAGGACTTTCTGGATTAAGGGGTGCTCCTGGAGAAAAAGGAGACAAGGGTCAACAAGGTCCAACTGGTGATAAAGGATTAACAGGTCCAACTGGTCCTCCTGGTGAGAAAGGCCCAACCGGTTTATCTGGAGTGCAAGGAGAAAAAGGTCTTCAAGGTCCGTCTGGACCAATTGGAGAAAAAGGACCCGCTGGACCACTTGGTGATAAAGGACCTAATGGTCCACCTGGACCACTTGGTGATAAAGGATTAACAGGTCCAACTGGACCACTTGGTGATAAAGGACCTAATGGTCCACCTGGACCAATCGGAGAAAAAGGCAACAAAGGTGTTGAAGGTCCAATTGGAGAAAAAGGACCACAAGGACCACAAGGACCTGCTGGTTCTAAAGGACTCACAGGAGTTCCAGGTCCTCAGGGTGATAAAGGAGAAAAAGGCCCTACAGGTCTGATTGGAGAAAAAGGCCCTACAGGTCCCATTGGTGCTACTGGAGAAAAGGGACCACAAGGACCACAAGGTTCTCAAGGTGAACGAGGTACTACAGGTCCTTCTGGAGAAAAGGGACCACAAGGACCACAAGGAATTCAAGGACCTCAAGGTGAACGAGGCCCTACAGGTCCAATAGGTTCTATTGGTGAACAAGGTCCAGTAGGAGGACAAGGCCCAGTAGGCCCTGCAGGTCCAAGAGGTCCGCCAGGACCACCTGGAGAAAAGGGACCATCCGGTGGAATGTCTTCTGAACAAAAAGCATTGTTTAAAGATCTGTTGGAAATTTTGACAAACAAAAATGTAATTTCCACTGAAGAACAAATCAAATTGATGAGTTATCTTTATTGATTATTTTAAAATTCATCATCTTGAAATTTTTGAAAGTATGATTGAACGTAAAATTGATTTGTACAATATATTTTTTCAATTTTTTACGGTATCATATTCGTGATTGAATACTTGCAAAATAATATTTTGTTTTTATAAATTCTGATAATCTATCGATATACATTCACGGTTTGGTGAATATTTCTTAAAATTATTTATGAAAACAATATTCAAAAATTTGTTTAAAGTCTCCACTAGTAAATTTAGAAAAATGAAAACAATTCGTCTCTAAATGACGATTGTTAGTTTGACGATATTATCGTCTTTTTGCTGCTTTTCTCTTTGGAGCGGCTTTGCGTTTAGGTGCTGCCTTTCTCTTTGGAGCTGCTTTTTTAGCTGCAGTTCTTTTTGCTGCTTTTCTCTTTGGAGCGGCTTTGCGTTTAGGTGCTGCCTTTCTCTTTGGAGCTGCTTTTTTAGCTGCAGTTCTTTTTGCTGCTTTTCTCTTTGGAGCGGCTTTGCGTTTAGGTGCTGCCTTTCTCTTTGGAGCTGCTTTTCGTTTAGCTGCCATACTGAATCGCCATTTTCATTGTTTTTCAGTGGTTAAACTAAAGAAATTTACACAATTTGATTACAATTTCTCAAGTAATTATATTGCAAAATTTTTTCTTGATCGTATAATTATCAAAAATATTTTCTAATGAGAAATTTTTCTCTTTGAATTTTTCTATTTATCACAATCATTCTCTATTTTATGCACATAATGTGATGATTCTACAAAAAATGATATTTTTGTTTTGTTTTTATTAAACAATTAATTATTTTTCTATTGTTTGTTGGTTTAATCGTTCGTTTTTAAAATCTTAACGTCTTTTAATTATTGTCAAGACGTCTTCATCAAGTAAAATATGATTTAATCCCACTCTCTGCCCTCCAAATTTTACGCTCTTGCCCCATACAAGACCATATCTGAATTCTCGCTTCAATCTACGGTGTAATTTGTTACAAATATCTTCAACCGTGTCTCCTTCTCTTGCAATTAGTGGTTCTTTGAAATCTGTTTCTCCGCCTTTTGGCCTCATGTATATTCTGATAAATTTTAATTTTTCATAGATCTTTTCTTTAAGCAAATCAATATTGATATCTGAATTTGCAGAAACTTCAATAACATCTGATTTTATTTTTGTCTTTAAATTTGCTAGAAATCCTTTATCAACTAAATCAATTTTATTTAAAATAGTAAGTGCCCTTGAATAACTAATGTTTCCAGCAATATGATCTGCTAATTGTTCTGATGTAAGATCTTCTCGTACAACAACACGTGCGCTAACTATTCCGTAAAGATGTAGAATATCTTTGAGATGCTTTTCTGTAATTTTTGTTAATTTTACTTGCTGTGCAATTGCAATGCCTCCCATTGATGCTTTCTCGATTGTAATGTTTGGTGGCAATTGATTAAGTCTAATTCCTATGTTTCCTAATTCTGTAGTAAGTACGTCTTCATGAAATGGTTGAAAAACATCCAATACTAATAATACTAGATCTGCGGTTCTTGCTACGGATAAAATTCTCTTTCCTAATCCTTTTCCTGTGGATGCCCCTTTGATAATTCCTGGAAGGTCTAAGACTTGGATTTTTGCTCCTCTATACTCCATCATTCCTGGAACTACTGTTAATGTTGTGAATTGAAAAGCTCCGACAGTTGATTTTGCACTAGTCATTTTATTTAGTAATGTTGATTTTCCAACACTGGGCAATCCAATAAACACCACTGTTGCATCCCCGCTTCTCCTTACATCAAACCCATCTTGCTTCATTCCTGATTTTTTGGTAACGTCTGCCTCTTGCTCTCTTTTCAGTTTTGCAATCTTTGCTTTTAGTAGACCAATATGATGTTCTGTAGCTTTATTGATCTGCGTTTTTGCCATCTCATCTTGAATGGCTTTAATTTTTTCAGGAATTCCCAATACTATTCAACTCATACTACAATCTTTTCAAATAAAATCCTATTACTCTTCCCCGTTTTTCCTGTAGGGATAATTTGAAAATTATTTGATTGAGTTAAAAATTCTGTAAACGATGATTGTCTTATTCTTTTAAAATTTCTACAATCTATATCCCATTCATATCCATTTGTATGTGGGGATTTATTGAATATCTCATCAATTACACATTTCTTTGTCATGATTTGATTTTCATTTCTCTTCTAATAAGATGTCTTTGATTTTGGATTGTTTTTCTTATCGTTTTTTAACAGTGATTGTTTTTCAGTCCATATGAGAAAAATCCTAATTTATTCGATAATTGGTATTTTTATTATTGTTTATTTTAGTTTGACAATTTTTATCTTGCCTGAGAAATATCTTTCCAATGAGCAACTTATTCCTCAGCCCTATTTTGAAGTAGTTTTATCTGATTCAGATATTTCCTTAGGTGAATCTTTTAGATTGAGTATAGTTTCAGAAAACCGAGGTGATTACGGTGATATTCATATTCTTTCAACCTCATTTCCAACTCTTTCTAAAATTGATGATATTGTAGAGATTGCCACATATGATTTCACACAATCATCAGTTCGTGTTGAAGTGGGTGATGACATAGGTGCCAAATATAGCGGTGGGTTGGAATCCACTGTTGCAAAATATCCTTCCATTGAAGCAATGAATAGACCAATTTTACATGGTGCGAACAATCATCTGGAATTGATAATTACTCCTGAAAAAACAGGCATCTTTACGATCTATGTAAAATCTATTGATATTCCACATACTAGTAGTATGTCTCATTACCCTCATTCGGGGATTTTAGATCATCAAGATGAATATGTTTTAGATTTTTCAGTAAATGTAAATCCCTAATATTTTATGGAATAATATCATAATCATGCCTCTTTCTCAATCTGATCTTCCAAAGAAGTTTTTAGAAACTTATTCTGAAAAAATTTTCCTTTTTGGAAGTATATTTACGAGTTTTGGGATATTACTAGTGACAGTGGGTGGAAGCTGGGATATTACAAATCATCTGCTAAACCGACCTGAGTCTTTTTTCTCTCCACCACATGCTTTGATGTATACTGGAGTTGCCATATCTCTGATTGGTGTAGTTCTTTCTTTTTTTGGTTGGCATAATTTACCGCATTCTAAAGGCTACTATTTTCTATCTCTAAAAATCAAATTAATTGGAATTGGATTGCTTGTTGGGGCTGGTCCTTTTGATTTTGTTTGGCATTCAAATTTTGGTTTAGATGGTTTACTTAGTCCGCCTCACTTAACTTTGATACTTGGAATGTTTCTGTGTAGTATTGGTGGAATGATTGGTATTTCAAGATACTTGAAAAAGAGTAATTCTAAACCTGTATTTTCTTACTTGCTAATCTTGGCTGTCATACCAATCTGGTTATCTGGTTCTGGAATCATCTCTTCACTAACATTGCCTTTTTCTAACACTAATTATTTTCAATTAAATCCTGAACCTACATTTGCTTTTTTTGTTGCAAGTCTGGCTTTTCCATTTTTAATTTCATTTTCAATGCTGTTAATTTTTCGATTGTCTAATCTCAAATTTGGCATGATGAGCCTACTTGGAGCCTTGTTTTTGTTAATTTACAGTTCTACTGCAATTATACCAAATTTTGCTTTGTTTGATTCAATCCAATTTTACTCGTTAAATTTGATCCCTTTTGTAATTCCTGACATTTTTTTGACAGTCAATAAATCTAGAAAATCTTTAATTTTTGTAGGCGGATTGTTAGGTTCTGTATTTTACATGATTTATTATCCATATGTCATGTATACTTTTAATGAGATTCTGCTAGGGAAATTGGTTTCACCTAGCTTGATCTATTTTGTATATTTTGAATTAATTGAAACCGTTTTAGTTTATACTATTTTTCCTGCAATAATAATGGGAATAATTGCCGTATTTGTATCGGAAAAATTTGCAGAAAAGATTTTGATGTCAAATTCTTAGATTCACCTTACGGAGCAAATATTATTCGGTTCAAAAAATGAATTTTATGAAAAAGAAGACATTTGCAGTAGATATTGATGGAACAATTACTGAAAATGGTGGGGGTAGAATCCATTTAGATGCTCTTGATGCACTTAGACGTTTGACCAATATGGGACACAATGTAATTTTTGTTACTGGCAGATCATCTGTTGAGGGATATTTACTTTCGGTGTTTGGCGGAACTACAAAAATTACTGTTGGGGAAAATGGTGGATGCCTTACTTTTGATTCAAATGATCATGTTCTACTGGGAAATATAGAAGAATGTAAAACTGCATTAAAAATAATAAAAAATAATGTTAACACTGTTAAAGAAAAACCTGTTTTTCCTAGAATGACTGAAGTTGTTTTAGAGAGAACATTTGATTTAGATGTTGCAAAAAAAATACTTTCTGAAAATAAAATTAATGTTGAATTATCTGATAGCCAATATGCTTTTCACATAAATTCCTCGGGTATTGACAAAGGTTTTGGATTTTCAAAAATTATGGAAAAATACTCTATCTTACGGGATGATGTCATAGCGATTGGTGATAGCGCAACAGATATTCCTTTATTCAAAGTGGCTAAAACTAGCATTGCCCTAGGAAATGCCTCTGATCTAGTAAAATCTGAGGCTACAATGACAGTGTCTGCAAATGCAGGAGATGGCGTTATTGAGGCATTAGATAAATTAGCACCTAAATTATTTGAGATGTAGCATGACTTTCAAATCAATACTTGATGAAATTGAAAATAATCTCGATAAGATACTTGATGAACTCTCAATATCTGATGTAAAATTTACTGTAGAGCCTGCAAAACCTGGATTTGGTGATGTCAGTTCCAATGTTTCATTTTTACTTGCAAAATCACTCCAAAAAAGTCCAAAAGAAATTGCTCAAATGTTATCTGATAAATTTCAGAATTACACTAACACACTTGTATTGAAATCTGAGGCACATCCATCTGGTTATTTGAATTTCTTTGCAGACTGGGAAAAATTAACCCAATTAATTTTGTCTGAATCTTATCTTGAGGAATTTGGTGATGTTGATATTGGAAAAAATTCCGCAATTGTAGTTGAACATACTAGTGTAAATCCTAACAAAGCTCTTCACATAGGGCATATTAGAAATATTATAATCGGCGACACTGTATCTAGAATTTTAAAAAAATCAAATTACAAAGTTAATGTACTAAACTACATTGATGATTCGGGTCTTCAAGTAGCTGATATTATAGTTGGTTTCAAACACTTTGGATTTGCTGAGGAGCCCCCTGATGGAAAAAAGTTTGATCATTACTGTGGTGATGATGTTTATGTCAAAACTACTGAAAGATATGAGAAAGATCCTAGTCTTGAAGAAATAAGAAAAAATATTCTCAAAGAACTTGAAGATGGGGATTCTGAAACTGCAAAATTTGCAGATAAAATTACACGCAAAGTTTTAGCAGGCCAACTTGAAACATGTTGGAATTTGGATGTTTCATATGATTGTCTAAATTTTGAATCTCAAATCATTCGTTCTGGACTCTGGGATGAGATATTTGAAAAACTCAAAGAGATGTCTCTAATAGAATTTGAAAAAGATGGAAAGAATACTGGTTGCTGGGTAATTAGAGGTGAAGATAAAGAAGATGATAAGGTGATTGTCAGAAGTAATGGGACTGCAACATACATTGCAAAGGATATACCATATGCTGCATGGAAACTAGGATTGCTTGATGACCCATTTAATTACGAAAAATATGAAAAGAAACAGCCTAATTCTCGAGAACTTTGGCAAACCACTTTGAACAAAAGTCATATTATATCTCAAAATTTTTCTGGTGAAAAAGTAGTTACTGTAATTGATTCTCGTCAGGCAAGACTGCAAAAAATCATTACATCTCTAATGGGTAAATTCAAATCTGTTACTGACGCATACGTTCATCTTGGATATGAGTCAGTAACGCTTAGTTCAGAAACAGCAAAAACTCTTGGATTGGATACTGAAGGGAAGCAAGCTCAAATGTCTGGCCGAAAGGGATTGTATGTGAATGCTGATTCTGTATGTCAATTACTAAAAGAGAAGACAAAAGAAGAAACAAAAAAGCGACATCCTGAAATGAATGTCTCTGAAATTGAAAAAATTGCCCACAATGTCTCTGTTGCAACTCTGCGTTATGAAATGATAAAACAGGATTTGGACAAAATTATCACATTTGATTTAACAAAATCTCTTAGCTTGGAAGGTGATACTGCACCATACATACAATATACTCATGCTAGAGCCTCTAGAATTTTGGAAAAATCAAATCATACTCCAACAATTGATGTTGATTTTTCATTGCTCAAAGAGAAATCTGAAATTGATTTGATTAAAAATATTGGTCTTTTCAATTTACAAGTTCGTGATGCTGTAAATAATTTATCCCCTAAAGTAATTGCAAGATATTGTCATGATTTGGCAGTTTCGTTTAATTCTTTTTATGAGCATTCTAAGGTTTTGGAACTGGGAGATGTAAATCTTGAAAATTCACGTTTATGTTTGGTTAACTCATTCAAAATGACCATTGAAAAGGCATTGGATCTTTTAGGAATCACTGCTCCTGATAGAATGTAATATCCTAGAGCGACAATAATATTGTCACTCTAGGCTTTGTTGGCGTGCAAACCAATTAGCGTTTCTCAAATATTGACCCATAAAGATTTTGTGACTGAAATTATTTTTGCAATCTATTTTTACTATGACTCCACTTTGATTTTTTCAAGAGCACTGGTGATTCTTTTCTGAAGTGTTTTTTCATTAATAGATGGAATTATGCATTTTTCTGAGAGTTTTTTATTTGATACAGCTCCGGCAATGGCTAACGCAGTAGCATATAGTATTTCCAGAGTGATTTTTTGTATTTTCAAGTCTAAAATGGCTCTCATCAAATATGGAAAAACTATTGCATTGTTTACTTTATTTTCATATCTGAAACTCCCTGTTGCAATTATTCTGACCCCTGATTTTTTTGCAAGAATTGGATCAATTTCAGGATAAGGATTAGTAAGTGCAAAAACTATTGGATTTTGATTCATTTCTTTTACCATTTCGGGTTTTAGGATGTTTTTAATTCCAGACACTCCGATGAATACATCTGCGTTTTTAATTGTCTCTGCAAGCTGTCCTTTCTCAATTTTATTTGTGAATCTAGTTAACTCTATCTTGTATTCATTCATGTTTACTTTTCTATTCTTGTATATTGCACCTTTAGAATCAAGAATGATGATGTTTTTACATCCAGAATAATGTAGTAATTTTGCAATGCAATAACCAGCTGATCCTGCTCCTGCAATTACTACTTTGATCTCAGATATTTTCTTCTTCACAATCTTTAATGAATTTAAAAGTCCAGCTAATGTTACAACTGCTGTACCATGTCTATCATCATGAAAAACAGGTATGTGTATTTTTTTTACTATCTCTTTTGAAATGTCTAATACTTTGGGTGATTCTATATCTTCAAGATTAATTGCTCCAAATACTGGCTCTATTGCCATTATTGTTTCAATAATTTTTTGCTTGTTTTTTGTAGCAAGACATATTGGAAATGCGTTTATTTTTCCATATTTTCTATACAATACTGCTTTTCCCTCCATCACTGGTAATGCTGCATCTGGTCCAATGTCTCCCAGCCCTAAAATCCTCGTACCATCCGTAATGATTGCAACATTGTTTCCTTTACCTGTTAATTGGTATTTTGATTTTGGATTTTTAAAAATTTCAGTACATACTTCTGCAACACCTGGGGTGTAAATTAACTGAAGATTTTCATTTGTTATCTTTGATATTTTACTTTCGATGTATATTTTTCCGTTTAGTTTTTTATGTAATGAAATTGCATCATTTTTTGATGTCATAACTGTCTCTTGTTGTTTAGGTTTGACTGTATAATATGCTATGCAGGATTATTTTCTTAATTTGGTAAAATATGCAGTGTTTGTTCATTTTACCTAAACTTGTAATTATGTCTATCTGATAGTATTTCTCGATATTGAGCACATCTCAAAATATTGTCACTGAAGAGATTGAAGATGCTAAAGATAATTTTTTCAAGCAAGTTGTAGATCAAACTACGGATATTGGAAATGAGATAAGCCGTGCTCTAAAATCAACTAAGGAAATCACACGACGAGCTAGCATGCTATCGACTACGGCAAAAATTGAAGCCAATCGTGCAGGTGATGCTGGACGAAATTTTTTGGTAGTATCAGAATCAATTGATGAATTAAGTAGGAAAACAGATGATGTCTTAAATAAAATGGAGAAAGAAACCGTTCAAGAAATAGAGGATATTTCTAAAGTCATTAAAACAAAATCAATCAGTATACAAGGAAATAGATTAGCTAATCTTGCTTTGACTAATATTCGAATTGTTGATAGGAATTTGTTTGAACGTGCAGCTGATGTACGCTGGTGGGCAACTGATGATATATTGGTAAATGCTCTTCTTGAAGAAAATAATTCACAATCTAATGAAGCAAAACATAGACTAGGTGTAATTTTAAAATCATACACCGTATACTATGATCTTGTTTTATGCAATACAAATGGGCTATGTATTGCATCAGCAGAAGATAAATTTCGTCTTACTGGTAGAAATTTTTCTGATAAGCCTTGGTTTACATCTGCAATGAACACAAAAAATGGTGAGGATTTTGGATTTGATACTGTACACAAATCTCCTGCAATTAATGATGATTTTACTCTGGTGTATTCTTGTAAGGTTCATGAAGATGGTGATCCTGATAAAAGAGTAATTGGTGTTATAGGCGCTGTATTCAAATGGAAAGAATTCATTCAAAGAATAGTTCGTGAGACTCCGTTATTGCCTGAAGAAATCGAAAAAACAAGAATTTTGATTTGTGATGATGATGGAAATGTAATTGCTGATACCAAAGATCGAATTCTTCAACAAAATATTCAGTTTACTGGAAGAGATGAATTGTTCAAAAAAGAAAAAGGATTTGAAATTGTGGAAAAAAACTGGCATAAAAAATTGGTTTGTCATGCACTCTCCCCTGGATTTGAAGGATACCAATCAGAAAAATGGCATTCATTAATTATTCAAGATATGGATGATGATTCTCAAATTCATAATTTTACTAACAATAACAATGAATCTCTAGAAACTGTAATTGAATTGATTTCAAATCTTTCAGAAGAAACAAAAAAAGCAATATGTGAAATTGAAAAAATTAATGATGATACTCATGTGTTGTCTCTTAACGCAGCAATAGAATCTGCCAAAGTCGGAGATGCCGGAAGAGGTTTTGGAGTAATCTCTACATTCATGGGTGATCTCTCTAAAACTACCTCTAAAATCACATCTATGATGGATTCGAATACTGAGAAAAAACTTTCTGAACTTTATTCGTTTATCTCATTAAATTCTAAAATAATTCGAGGCAATAGACTAGCTAATCTTTCATTTACTAATATTGATTTAATTGATAGGGCATTGTATGAGCGCACAGCTGATGTTCGTTGGTGGTCAACTGAAAGTAGCATCATTCAAGCATTAAATGAAAAAACAAATCATAGTAAGGATTTTCTTGCATCCCGATTGGCAACTATTTTAAAGTTTTACACTGTATATGATAATCTAATTGTCTGTGATACATCTGGAAATGTTGTTGCAAAGGGTTCATCTAATGACGTTGCCAAAGGAAATGTTAAAGATGCATTATGGTTTCAAAATATGTTAAAAAATAACGAGAAAGAATATGGATTTGATATAATTCACAATACCCAAGCATCTGGAATCTCTACAAATTTGGTATTTTCATCCAAGATTCACAAAAATGGGGATGTCTCAGATAAGGTAATAGGAATTCTTGGAATTGTGTTTGGCTGGGAACGATTTACTAAGACTATTTTTGATCAAACTCCTCTTCGTGAAAATGAAATCAATTCTACTGATTTACTTATTCTGGATTCCAATGGAAATACATTATCTGAAAATAAAAAAATTAAAGATTTTACTTTTGAAAATGATTTATTATCTTCCATTGATGGTGCAAAGAATTACCAAATAATACCTTCAGGGAATTCTGAGGTAATTCTATCTAATTGCAAATCTAAGGGTTATGAGGGGTTCTCTACTGGATGGCATTCAGTAATTATTCAATCAATACAGTAATGGAATTTTCACGATAATTGCTTGATGGATCAAAAGTGAATCTATACAAAATATTTATACTAGTATTATTCTGCATCAATATGAAATGCCAATGCACCGATGACTCTATGTGTATGTTTCACTATTCTGTAAAAAACCCAGATTCAATTAAACCAAAAAACTAAATTCCAAGAATTTCTATTTTGAGGAATTTATTTTTTATTCATTAAACAGTAGTCTTTGATAGACACAAAGTTTAGAATAACTGTGACTAAATCAGAAACTCTGTCATCTATGTTTCATTGAAGATATCTGCAGAAAATTTTACAGTTTCAGAAATCCTGGATTTGGAATTCTTCCTGCAAAACGTCTTTGAAGAATAATGATTTCATTTGATTTTCGTTCACTGATGACTTTTTCATTTGTTTGTTCTAGGGTTTCTTTAATTTCTGAATGGCACATCTTTAGATTCTTTTTTAATCCTTCATCTTTACTTGCTTTATTGACTAATTCTATTGCAGATGCTAACTCTGTCAAATTTGAAAATGCTTGCAGTAGGACTTCATAATTTTTTTTACTTTGATTTGCTATTTTATATGAATTCAGATCTTTAGATATGTCTACAAATATTTTCTTAAATTCTAATTTTTTCAAAGATTCTTTTATTTTTGATTCATTAGTGAACATTATATCATTTACAAATCCAACATAATCATTTGAATCTAAATAGGATAATTTGGTATAATGTATATCTGTGCCTGAGATTTTGGTTTTTTTGATGAAACCTAATGTTTCTAATTTTTTTAAAGAGTTACTGATATCTTTTCTTCTGTATCTTTTTCCTTTCTCATCTAAACATGTTCTCCATATATCGTCTTCATAGTTATTCTCCTGATTCATATTTTTCAATAATAGTTCTATGGATATTTCTTTCATGTGATTGTATTTTTTGTGAACTATTTTATCGTTGGTAAGATTTATTTTTTGTTTTATAGTGCTTCCGTTAGTCATGAAATCTTTTTTGTATTATCAAAATTCAAACGAAACTTTGATTTTCTTGTTATTTGTTTGTCCAGTTTGAAAACATTTTGATTTAATTCAAATTATTCTTCAATCTTTCTGATGGTTTTACTATGGATTGGAATTGCGCTTGGCGTACTTTATTCGTAGTATTGTCTATAAAATACACTAAAACCTCGAAATTTGATTATGTCAAAATAAGCCTTCATTGTGAATATTGTGGTGATAAAACAAATGGATTCAAATGTCCAAATTGTGAAATGTTAAAAAAACACTAGAAGTTTAACCGTACATTGATTTGTCTATTGTATCATCAGTAGTGTTCGGTGTTGGAAAACCACTAAAATTTGCACGTAGTATTTTTTGTGCATGTCCTGATACTCTGGCAACATTGTCCCAAGTATTGTGAAATGAAATTCTATCTAAAATTTGTTCATCTACATGTGAGAAAATTGCCAATCCTATGATGTCTTCTTTATCTTTCATCCATTGATGACCCACTCCACATGTTGTGCATATCTCACTAATCTCCATTATTGCTTTTGAAAATGATGGGTTTTTCAAAACCAATAATTTTGCATCTTCTGGAGGAAATCTCATGTTTACATTAACTTGAATTCTATCGTCTCTGTTTGCATTTTTACTGACAATTACATTTGCTCCTATGTGAAATTGCCATTCTACCATCTTGCTTTTCTCTCTTACCTTCTCTGTCTGATCTTCATATTTGATATTGGTAATTTTGATATAATCTTCTACAAGCCTTTTCATCTCTTCAGAAGTTTTGACCATGAATAAAATCATCTATTGTACAATATATGCGTGTAATAGAAAAAAGGAATTAATGGCTGTGTCCACAACCACAGGAATCATGACCTTCATGACCTTGAGATTCTTTACCTGAACATTTGGAACATTTGTCTGAACCCGTTGGGGAAAAGAAACCTATTCCACATGATACGCATTTTTGATTTGCCATGTTGTTTCTTGAAAATTGCTTTATTTAATGAATACGCATTATTTGCTATTTTAAAAATGATGAAATAGTTTGAACTATTTTTGATTATTCTTCTTTTTTCTGAAATACTCTGTATTCTCCGATGATTGAATTGCATTTATGACATGTGTATTGACCTCTTTCAATCAAGGTTAATCCATCAGCTACTGTCTCATTTGGTTGCTCTTCAATTTGAATCTGCGTAGGACCGTCAAATTCAGAGTCACATTGTTTACAAAAATGTTTTAACATTTTGGATGTGTCGAGTTTTTCAAGTGATGCCAAAAAATGCTTGTCTATATTTGGAACAAGTTTTGATTTGGTAATTTGCTCATCTGTCAGATCTGCATTTACCCATCCACCAGAACCTGCTAATTGAATTTCAGTCATCATTCTATTGTGCCTTGCTTGGTATTAAAATACTGATTGATCTCTCTACGGAAAAAAAGTCAGTCTCCTTTACATTGGAGACTCTGAAATGTATTAACTAGTTTATGTGAGCATTGGGCTCTTCCAGCTAACACCGCGAGATGTCTCTGACTCAATGATTATGTTAGTATCATGTTTTTGTTAAAAAATCGGGGCCAAAAAGTATTACTTTTAGGTTAATTTTCTAAACGTACGATCAATTTGCATATTTGAATGTCTAATTGGTTTTATTTAGAAATGTTATTTTTTGATAAATAGAAAAAAGCTTCATAATTCGGCAAGATTCATCAAATTTGAGGAAATCAGAGAGAACCCGTTGACATAATCATCAGCACAATTACTAACTTTTTCAAGTAGATAAGACTTTGAATTAACCAGTAGATTCTTATCTAAAATTTTTGGGGAAAATTATATGGCAAAAATAAAACAAAATTCTCCCGTCTTGTTTTACTATAATCATTCTAAAAAGTGGCTTGCAAAAATTTCAAAAAAAGAATCATTTCATACTCATATAGGTGTCATAAAACACTCTGACGCAATTGGAAAAGAATACGGCTCCAGATTAATCACAAACAAAGACAAGTACGTCTACCTTCTGGAACCTACAATGTTTGATTATGTGATGAAAATCCAACATGGTACACAGATAGTATACCCAAAAGATTTAGGCTACATTGTGGCAAGAGCCGGAATTGGTGATGGTCAAAAGATTTTAGAGATTGGTACTGGTAGTGGCTCCCTTACTTCATTTGTTGCAAATATTGTAAAACCCCGTGGACATGTTTACACTTTTGATGTTGATGAAAACTTTATGAGAATTGCAGAAAAGAATATCAAAAAAGCCGGTGTTTCAAAATATGTTACACAGCATAACTTGGATCTAAAAACTGCAAAAAAATTACCACTAGAAGATATGGATGTAGCTTTAATTGATTTAGGTGATCCTTGGGTTGTTATCCCTCAAGTTAGAAAGATGTTAAAAGGTAGTGGAAGTGTTTTTGCAATTTGTCCTACTATGAATCAATTAGAGAAATTGACTATGGCATTAGTTGATAATGAATTTACTGATATAGAATCAACTGAACATATCTTACGAACTATTGAAGCAAGAGAGGGAAAAACTCGTCATTCTTTTCAGGGTATTGGGCATACTACATACCTGTGTTTTGCCCGAAAAGCATTTTTTGATAGAGAATCAAGAAAAGTCTCTGAAAAATCTAATTCTGTAAAACCCGTTAAAAAATCAACAAAACTTATCAAGAAAACTACAAAAAAACCTGCCAAGAAAACAAGTAAAAAATCATCCTAGCCGTTAATTTATTTGAAACAAGTTTTATTCATCTATTTTTTATGATATGTTATAATGGTTGCAAAAAATCTCACACTATCAATAGTAAAAAAATTCATTCCAGCAAGAAAAGCAAAATCTCGTAAAGGTGAAAATGGGATAGTTCTGGTAATTGGCGGCAGCTACATCTATCATGGTGCTCCTATACTGTCTTCAATTGCTGCACTTAGATGTGGAACTGATTTAGTTTACACCTCTGTTCCAAACATCAATGTGACTCCAACTCGGGCAATATCTCCAAATCTTATTGTCATTCCTCTAGTTGATCAAAAATTAACCCGTGGGGCAGTAAACAAACTGTTAGGGGCATTACCTAGGAATCTTGATTCTGCTACTATTGGAATGGGTCTAGCAATACAAGAACGAAATGCTTTACTGCATCTTGTAAAATCCCTTTTAGATCGAGATGTAAGGTTATCCCTTGATGCTAGTGCATTGATTCCTGAAGTATTACCTTTACTTCCAAACAAAAATGTTGTAGTGACACCCCATGCTGGTGAATTTAAGAGACTATTTGGAGAAGCACCACCCAACTCGAAAAATGAACGAATAAAACTCGTAGAGAAAAAAGCCAAGGAAAATGGAATCACTGTTTTGCTCAAAGGTGCAACTGATGTTATCTCAAATGGAACTATGACTTTTCTTTACGAGAAAAAAATCCCGGCAATGACTGTTGGGGGAACAGGTGATGTTCTTTCAGGATTGGTTGCAGGATTGCTCTCAAAGAATAGAAATCCTTTGGAATCTGCAGCTGCTGCTACTTTCATTAATGGTTTGGCAGGAAAAGCAGTTCAAAAGAAGTTGGGATTGCACATGACCTCCATGGATCTGCTAAATGAAATACCTGCAGCTATGAAGCCATTTGACAAAATTGTGTGACTAGTATGAATCCTTTAAAATATGTGGACTCTAATGTGGAAAATCTAATATCAGATCTCCAAACCCTGATTAGACAGCCTAGTGTTTCTGCAAAAAATGAGGGTATTGAAGACTGCGCAATACTTGTTTCAAAGATGCTGAAAAAATCTGGAATACCTTCTGAAATCTTGAGATTAAAAAAAGGTGTTACCCCACTAGTCTATGGAGAAATAAAATCAAAACAAAATCCTTCAAAAACTTTGATGTTTTACAATCATTATGATGTTCAACCTGCTGAGCCCTTTGATTTATGGGATGATCCTCCATTTAGTGGAAAAAGAAAAGGAAACAAAATTTTTGGTAGGGGTGCAACAGATGATAAGGGTGAATTAATTACTAGAATCAAAGCTGTAGAGGCCTGCTTGAAAGTAACTGGGGATGTTCCATGTAATATCAAATTTGTAATTGAGGGTGAAGAAGAGACAGGAAGTGCTCATATTGAAGAGTACTTGAAAAAATACAAAAAGAAATTTTCTTGTGATGGTGTGATTTGGGAATTTGGATATGTCGATTCAAAAAATAGACCAATCATTGGTCTTGGGATGAAAGGATTACTATTTGTAGAATTATCTGTAACGGAATCTAACATAGATGCGCACTCTAGTTTGGCTGTTTTAATAAAAAATCCTGCATGGCGATTGATTGAATCTGTCAAAACATTGCGTGATTCTGATGGTAAAATTCTTATAAAAGATTGGTACAAAGAGGTCACCGCATTTTCAAAAAAAGATTTACAAATTATTAGAAATGAGCCATTTGATGAAAAAGTATTCAAAAATGAATTTGGAATAAAATCTTTTTTGGCTAATAAGACTGGTTTGAATGCAAAAAAGGCTTTAGTTGGAGGGGCTACGTGCAATATTGCTGGATTTGTATCTGGATATACTGGCGATGGTGCAAAAACTGTTCTTCCTGGAAATGCGTTAGTGAAAATTGATTTTAGATTAGTGCCTAAAATGGACCCAAAAAAACAGGTTATGAGATTAAAAAATCACCTAAAATCAAAAGGTTTCTCTGATGTCAAAATGAAAATTTACCATGGCGAGGTAGCAGCTAGAACTGATTCGTCTGACCCATTTGTATCTCAAGTAAAAGATGCTGCAGACAAAGTCTTTGGAAAATCAATTCTAAATGTGTCAAATGCTGGGACTGGTCCTATGTTTCCATTTGTAAATATTTTAAACGCTCCGTGTATTTCCATTGGAAGCACATACATGTTTTCAAAGATTCATTCTCCAAATGAATTTGCTAGAGTAGATTTGTTAAAAAAGACTACAAAATGCCTTTGTTTGATTATGCAAAATTTTGGAAAACTCTAGTGTAGACATCTGGGTATTTTTTTAATTGCATGTGCAATTGAAATTCTTCCTGGTCCTACAATCATAATTACTAATGCTGATGCTAAAATAATAAGATCGATTTCTACTCCTTTATCTCCTGTTAAACTTTGAGCTCCTTTGACTAAGAATATTGCTCCTAACATTATGATTGAAATTAGTACTGCAGAAAATCTACTAAGAACTCCTAAAACTAGCAAGATGCCTGGAACTAATTCTGCTAATGCAATTGGAATTTGCATCTCTATTGGAATTCCCAAATTTGTCAAAAAATTTGAAAAGCCTGGGTTGAATTTTCCTACTCCGTGAACAATAAAGATCACACCTAAGGCAGATCTTAACCCCATGAAGACTACGTCATTTAGAAATTTACCGTTAATTTCAGCTGTAGTCATCGCAATAATCTGAAATCTTCACTATAATTATTTTGCCTATTTGTTGAGCGTAAAATGTAGAAAGCCCTTTATTATGCGGCAAAATTATTTGAAATATGTCAATGTATATGCCAGGAGCAACTGCTGTTGGAATTACTTTTGATGGTGGCGTAGTTTTTGCAAGCGAAAAAAGGATTGCCTTTGGTAATTTCCTCGTAAGTAAATCTACAAAGAAAACTTTTCCTATTACGAATAAAGTTGGTGCAACATGTGCTGGACTTGTAGCCGATATGCAAATTCTAACTCTGCAAATCGCGGCTCTTACCAAAATTAGAAAAATGGAACTTAAGCGAGATATCCCTCCAAACACCGTGGCAAAAATGATGTCAAATATGATGTATGAACGAAGATATTTCCCATTACTTACTCAGGTAATAGTTGGTGGTGTTGTAGACAAACCAATAATGTATACGCTAGATCCACTTGGCTCTGTTCTTCCTGATGAATATGCAGCAGTTGGAACAGGTGCAGAAATGGCATTGGGTGTGTTAGATCCTCAATTCAAACCAAACATGACAAAAGATGAGGCCATTGATTTGGCAAAACGTGCAGTTCGTTCAGCAGCATTACGAGATTCTGCAAGCGGTGATGGTTTAGATATTCTTGTAATCACAAAAGATGGTACTGAAGAATTTACTGATTCAATAAACAAGTAAAACTATTTTTTAATCGTAAATTGTTTTTCCAGTTTCCCAAAACTTGTCAGAGACATAATGAATATTTTTTATAATTTCACCTTTCTCCATGCCTTCTAATTCTGAGCTAGACACCATTGCTTTCCCAACAGCTAAAAACTTATGTTGTGATTCTTCTACTATGCATACAAGTTGATCTTTTTCAAATTCAGAATATTTTTTAATTCCGGGCCTCATTACATTTGCACCTTTACACATAAATTTTACAGCTCCCATGTCAACCATCACACTGGGAAATCTTTCTAGCATTTTAGTTTCTGATAAAAATGGCAGATAATCTTCATCTACTTTGAGAATCTTTAATCCATTACCTGTAATTATTTGTGCATCATCTAAAATTTGATGCACTTTGAGGTTTTTAATTTTGGGAAACTCCATATTCCATTTTTCAGAGACTGTTTTTAGAAGTGCAGTAGTTTCACTCTTTGAAATTAGATTGGATTTCAAGTTCTAGATATCTCTTGTCTGATGTCAAGTAAATCTCTTAGAATGGAACTAGCAGTTTCCATCCCTCCTGCGCCTCTACCGATAATTGTTTGAGTACCTGAGTGTTCTGATGTAAAAGCAATTGCATTTAGCGTTCCATTAACACATAATGGATCCTCGTTTGATATTTCTTTAGGACCTACAACAAGATCTTTGTCACACGATGCAATTAATTTAACTGAGCAATTATTTTTATCTGCTTTTTTAATATCCTCTGTTGTAACTTTACGTATGCCAGTACAATTAATGTCTGGTAGTGTAACCTTCATTCCCATAATCCAGTTTGCAAGAATTACTAATTTTGCAGCAGCATCTAATCCATCTAAATCCAATGACTCATCAGCTTCAACATATCCTTTATTCTTAGCATCCTTTAGTGCATCATCAAATGATAATCCTGTTGCCATATTTGATAAAATGTAATTTGTAGTTCCATTCAGAATTCCTGCAAATGATGTAATCCTCTCTCCACTTAAACTGTTTTTTGCATAATCTAAAATTGGTGTTCCGCCACCAACAGTACCGCTAAACTTGAACATTACTTGATTGTATGTCGCAAGTTCCATTAGGGATGGAAATGCCAATGCTAGAGGTCCTTTATTTACAGAAATAACGTGCATCCTTTTTTTCATTGCAGTAGTAATGTGGGTCATTCCTGGCTCTGCATCTTTGTAATTGCTGGCCGTAGTCTCAATTAGTACATCAGCTTCGACATTTTTTAGCATTTCAACTCCTGTCATTGGATTTTTTTTATCTGAATATTTTTTTACAGTACCAAATTTTTTCTTTACTTCAATTAGCTTGTTGAAATCTAATCCTGATGAATCAACTGCACTTCCTTTACTATCAAAAACTCCAACTATTCTTGGTTTTAATCCGTATTTTGAATAGAGATCATCGGATCTTGACTCAAATAATTTTACAAGACTTTGACCAACAACGCCAAATCCGCATAGGATTATTCTCAATTCATTTCATCCCTGATAGTATGTGATAAATCATAATTTTTCCAATGTCTATTTACCAATGTTTGTATCATAGACTGGATTGCTTTTGTGCTTTCATAAATATTCTTAGTCAAATCCTTTTTGTTTTTAATGAATTTTGAGGCTAGATGGATTTTGAAAAATTTGTTCAAGGATTGTGGTGATTTGTTGCTCTGTTGATATCTGCGCCACAATGAATGCAAAAATACGATCCATTCTGAGTCCAATAATGATCACACTTTGTATTACTCATATTTTTTAAAATGAATAAATCACTTCATAATTTGTTGTTTGTTCAAAAAACACACTGTTTTGATTGATTATTCTTGATCTTTTTCATGCTTCAATGAAATTGAGTTGATGCAGTATCTTTGATTTGTAGGCTTGGGACCATCATCAAAGACATGGCCTAGATGGGCGCCACATTTTTTACAATTCACTTCAGTTCTGACCATTCCGTATGCAGAATCTGAAACATATTCTATTTTTTCTTCAGAAACTGGCTCCCAAAAACTTGGCCAACCAGAACCAGAATCAAATTTTGCATCTGAGGAAAATAATTCTTCTCCACAGCAAACACACTTGAAATACCCTTCAAGTTTTGTACTGTTGTATTTTCCAGAAAATGGAGGCTCTGTTCCATGATTGACACATATTTCATATTGATCCGGTGTCAATCTCTCTTTCCATTCTTGAGGATTTTCAGAAATCTTTTCTGTCATAATTTTATTAGTATTTTTCAATATTAGAAGATTGTCTTATTTTTTCATCTTCTTTCTTTTTTCTTCAGTTCTTTTTTCTGATTCAAATCTCTCCAAGTCATATTCCTTTAAATCTACAAAATTCATTATTTTACTCAAAACTGGATGTACTCTGTTAATTTCATGAAACATCTGTTGTGCAACACGTCGATAATCAATATGTCCTTGTGGTACAGTTCTCAATTCAATTAAATGACAAGCTTCTCGAAGATTAAATTTCATATAGTATGGATAGTTGTATGCAAAGTTTACGACATATTGTGCTTGTTCAGGATATTTTGTTTTAATTTTATCAAAAGTATTTTTTGTATTTTCCATACACTCCTTGAAATCCTTTTCAATTCCAAGAATTTTAATCTCATTTGGAATACTGTATCCATGATTTGTGGTAAGAAGTTGTCTTTCAAGTGTTAATGCTCTATGTCTGTGAAAATCCCTAAACATTCCAAAATTATTGCATAAATCAAATGTATAATACACTGATTCGAAGGCCCTTGATGGTCTGTGTCGCCTATTTTTTCGTAGTTTTGCAAACTTTTTGATAATATTGTTTTTTTCTTGAGTTGAAATCTTCTTCACTTGCATCATTATATTTTGGTAAGATGTGCTTGGAGATTGCTCATAAATTATGCTGGTAATGATTTTATCTATTGCCTTTTTTTCTGGCTCATAATCTACAAGTTTGGTGATTCCACCTACTGTAGGATTTGATTTTATCTGCTTTTTTGTTATTGCTTTTGATTTTATTTTAATGTCTTTGAGATATTTTTGAAATGCTTTTCCATATTTGTCATCTGCCCTTCTGACAAATGATTTGATTGTTGTGTCAAGCTCTTTTTTGATTTTTGAGGCTAAATCTTGCTCTTCTTTTAGTTCAGACGCTCCTAATACTGTTAGGAGGTATTCAAATGCTCTACCATTTCCTGTAATGCCAACATTTGTTAAAGTTGATGCAGGAAGTAAACCTCTGAGTATGTCTAATGCTTTAGCTTTTGTAGAACCTCTATAGATCATGTTAGCTGATTTTATGTCTGATTCACTTTTTAATTTAGAAAATATTTTTTCTTTTCCATCACTTGAATCTTTAAAACTATATTTTTCTATCGGGTATTTCTCTCTAACATAATTTATCATTGGCTCTATATTTTTTGAATAAACATCAAATGAAAAATTACATGTTTCTTCATACATGTCGGCATATTTTGATTTTACAATTTCTGAATCTCTGTAAAATCTATACTTTCCATTTTCTTTTTTATTCCATGCAACATACCTTGATGATTTTTCTAAATATGATAAACCGATTCTTCTATCTTCAATTTTTTTTACTGCAATGTTAGACAATCCTTCAATTGCAATTTGAGCTTCGCCTAATTCTGCAACAGAATCGTCTCCATATTCTAAAAGTACTCTATTGTAAAACTCCTCTCCTCTGTTTTTATTTTTTAAAAACTCATCCAAAAATATTCTTCGCATACTTTTGTCAGTTCTACTGTATCGTGACATCAGAGCTCCACGATCTACTTGTCTTGGAGTAATTATTGCAAAAACATTTCCATCTGTATTAGAAAAATGATCTGATAAAATCTTTTTTTCACTTGATGAGAATTCTGGCAATACTCAACTCTATGATTTCAATTATTAATAGTCTATTTCTTTTTACCAATTTGAATTAGATCGGGACCTTTGTCTCTGTTTTTATCTTGACCTTTTGCTTGCCATCTCAATAACACTTCTTTGAAAGACGCTGCATCAGCTTCATTTTCAGTGTACATCAATGTTGTAACCCAGAATCCCTTTTTTGCTGTTTTTCCGCCAATTGAATTCATCCAGAAATCATCTGGGAGACTTTGCATAGCTTTGTTGTCTGGATCCTTTGTAGTCTCAATCCATCTATTGGCAACAAAATTCAAAATTTGGTCCAGTTCTTCTTTTTGAATCATGAGGCTACTTTTTCATCTCTGAATTTTAAAATTACTAAATTCCTCACGAAGAAAGTTTGTGAATTTAATCTTACCAAAACCAAAAACATTACTTACACTTTGTCGGTTATACAAATCTCTAAACTATCTCACATGACCCACGACGATATCGAAATAATCGGTAAAAACGTCAAAGACATGTACGGAACATTCATGGGTAAAGTAGTAGGAACAATAACTGACATTGACGGAAGTATTCAATCCGTTGGCATTGACTGCGGTTCTCAAGGATTACAGCAAATCCAATATGAGCAACTTGTAGTACAAGGCGATGTTGTTATTTTTATTCCAAAATGGAGACTCGATTCTCAAAGACTCATTCGTGAAAAACAACTAACAATACGTCGTCTAAAGGCATTGATAGATATTGTTTCAGAAAATGATGATATGAAAGTGGATGCAGAAATCATTCACGAAAAATACAAGTCGAAACTTGCATCATTAGATGAAACCGAAAGAGAAATCAAAGCCAAACTTGAGGCAAGATTGACAGAGTTAGATGAACAAATGAAGTCTGCAAAAATGTTATCCTTTGATGCAAAAGTACAATTCAAGAGTAATGAAATCTCTGATACAACATTTGAGACCGTGAAAGCATGTACAACTGAAATAATTGAACATGTTACACACGAAACAGCTGAAATTTCAAATGTAAAGAGTAGAATTGCTGACCTTGAATTGGAAGTAACAGAGATAACTGCACCTCCTACACCAGACATCCAAGAATCTGCCGTTTCATATCTGGAGACACCTGAACCACAACAAGTAGTTCAGACAATTCTTCCAGAAGCACCAACCGAATCAATAATCACACATTCAGAACCTATTGAAGCAGGAGCAAATAAAATCCCTGAACCTCCTACAGAGTCTGAAACAACATTTGCATTTCCAGAACCACCTCAACAGGTGACAGCAGAAACATCAACAGACGACAACGATAACGATTGGCTTGCTAGAATGGAAGCACAATAATTTTTTTAATTATTTTTTTAACACTTAGAAAGATCCATGTTCATAGACTTTTTGATGGATAAAACATATGACATTGGTCTTGGAAATAATGATGTTAATTTAAGAAAAAAAGCTGAATCTGATTATGTCTCCTTTTGGGACGATCAGGCAAAAAACCTCTCATGGTTCTCCTCTTGGGAAAAAACTCTTGATTGGCAATCTCCTTTTGCAAAATGGTTTGTTGGAGGTACAATTAACGCCTCATATAACGCTCTAGATATACATCAAAAAACTAACTCTGAAAAACCTGCTATTTTGTGGGAAGGTGAGAATGGTGAATCTAGGAAAATCTCCTATGCTGAAATGCTCTCACAAGTCAAAAAATTCTCTAATGTCCTAAAATCACTTGGTGTGAAAAAAGGCGATCGTGTGACTATCTATCTTCCCATGGTCCCTGAATTACCCATTGTTATGCTGGCATGCGCTAGAATTGGGGCAATCCATACAGTAATTTTTTCAGGATTTAGTGCAGCATCCATTAAAGACCGAGTAAATGACTCTCAATCCAAAGTCATTGTAACTGCAGATGGTGGATATCGACGAGGAAAAATTGTCAAACTAAAGGATGTAATTGATGAAGCAATCAAAGATTCAGAGTTTGTGGAACATGTCGTCGTATTGGAAAGGACAAAAAATGAAATCTTGCTTTCCTCAAAAGACAAACTCTGGGATGATTTAATGAATAATGTTTCAGACGAATGTACTGCAGAAAAATTAGATAGCTCTCACCCACTTTACATCTTGTACACTTCAGGTACAACGGGAAAACCCAAAGGAGTTTTACATGGAACAGGCGGTTATCTGACACATTTGTATTCTACATTCAAGTGGGCATTTGACATTAAGGACTCTGATGTGTTTTTTTGTACTGCTGACATCGGGTGGGTTACAGGACACAGCTATGTGGTGTATGCTCCATTTTTGCATG